>NZ_JALFIA010000024.1:0-105927 GCF_022776125.1 Hallerella sp.
TCGAGGATTGGGATTTTGTCTTCGGAATCCTTGTCAAAGGCTTCTGGAACATCCATCCAGTTAAGCCCATAACGAACACTTTTGACTTGAGACTTCCAGCGTTCGACTTCTTTTTCCAGTTCGTGGATACGAACCTTGAGACCATCCAATGTTTCTGCCACGTGAACCTCACAGCTAAGGGTGTGCGGCCCTTATTTAGTGCTGTTCGCGTCACGATTTCGAATAAAAAAGCGTGGCGTCGAATGTACTTACCGCAACTGAGGCTCTGGTAAACCTATCTATCAATAAGCACAAACGACCCACGCCCATTGCTGGACGTGAGTGCTCGCCTTATTCTCGATAGATTTGAAATTTACCAGATTTCAGTTGCGAGAATAAGAGCTAACTCTACGTTAATCTCTGTCGCCCCTCGCCTTGCGGCAAAGGGCTATGTCTGCGGAGAATGATAGTAAAGAAAAGATTCCCGGTCAAGCCGAGAATGACGAACTAAGGGAAAAAGGGAAATTTTAGGAATAAGAGACGAAAACATCGTAAGGCGAGTGCTGCGAAAATGCTTGCATTTTCATTGCCGAGCCGAAGATGTTTCTACAATCTCAAAATATCCGGTAGCTCCGAACCATTCGGGACGGGGCTATGTCAATGGGAAATATTATCCCTGACGTCTACGATCGGGAAGATGGCCCGATTCATAAAAGCTGCGTTTATCGTCGTACATACGCTTATCGATGATTTCCAAAATATCGTCGACGCTGTTGTCCTTCAGATTAAAGTAGCCGCTTCCGATGGAAACCGAGAGAGCGTACTTTTTTAAGCTTCGTTCATTGTACAAATCCACATTTTTGCGAATGCGCTTTTCATAGCGTTCCGCAATCCCCGGTAGATCGGAGTTCACAAGAATCACGAATTCGTCGCCCGCATAGCGGATAGCCGTTCCACAAGTGCCCATGGAATCTCGCAAAATTTCCGCCATCGCCGCAAGCGCTTCATCCCCACGAGAATGTCCGTAAGTATCATTGATCAGCTTAAAGTCGTTCAAATCGAGCATCATCATGACAAAGCCACGACGCTTGCCCATTTCTTCCACAACCTTATCCAAATAGTAACGGTTAAAAAGACCCGTCAATTTATCGATGAAAATATTTTCATTTTGCAGGGCAAGGTTCATGCCCGTCACACCGACTGCAATACCGACCCAAATCGTTGAAATTCCATACCACGCATTCTGTACCGCTACGCAAACAAAAACGGGCAAAAAGAACTGCATCACAGGGAAGAATTTAAGACCGCCATTCTGGAAGCGCATGAGCAAATAATAAGCGACGCTATCCAGCATAAAGAGAGCTTCAATCAAATTGTTGATCCAGAATAAAGAACCCCGAGAATAGCGGTTCGTATCGTCCAAGCAGAAAAGAATCGGATAAACAAAATTCAATAGCAACAACAGAAAGCCGAATCCCGACACAACCGCCGTAAAAATCTGCTGCCCCTTCGGAATTCGACCCCCAATATGCTTTAATATCATCATCAGCCACAAAGGCCCAATGAACAGGTTTCCAAGGAAAAGCACAAAATTTGAAGCGTAAGCGACATTTCGGAATATAGTTCCCGGAAGCCCGTCCACCGTAAAAGTGACCACATCAGCAATACACGAAATAAAAATCGTGATAATCATGCCGAGCAGGATTTTATCTTCTTTCCGTTTTTTCTGTAATTTCCACGAACCGCTAAACAAGACATTGAGCATCAAAAAAATGCCCAACGCATCCGCAATATAAATCTCAGGCAAATTAATTTCGTACATGTACCGACCCTTACTCCAATGGAAGCCTCTTCGCCTTCCGGATAAAAGCTAGGGTCTCCCGTTCTCCTTTTTCTCCCAACATATTTAAAAGGAAGAATAATTTCCGATATGTGGAATCGGTCATCTTTTCCCGAGCTGAACTTTTTGTTAGGTAAAGGAACGGATCTTTCTGGGAATAGCTCTTCCCATTGTAGATTTTGGATGCTGCAACGCGGTCACAGAACATTTCCTTGATATAGCGGTCCGGCATATCGACTGGAACGAGTTGTTTTGTCACCAGGTCATAATCGTACCAATACTCAAAATGGTGCTTATTGCGGCCCTTATGATGCATCCAGGCACGGCTGTAACCATAAAAGCGTCGCTCCCCATTATTCGGAGATTCTTTTCCTGTGTAAAACTTGACGCCCGGCAAAAACTCTGTCGGAGAATACTTGGACAGGTCGTGAAACAGGCCTTGAAGTCCGATGCCCGCCTTAAAACAAAGTCGCATGACTTCGTTTCGATGCTTGGTAATCGTGATAAAATGCCCTAAAAAATGCCACATTTAAAGTCCAAAAACACGCACGACCCCAAACAGGACAATGCCCGAATAAACGCCGCCGAGCAAATCGTCCGCCATCACTCCCCAAGCGCCCGGGAAACTTTCGAACTTGTGAATGCCAAGCGGTTTTAGAATATCAAAAAAGCGGAAAACGCCAAAAGCGACAAGCAAAAGCCATGGGTTAGAAAGTATCGACTCCGCCGAAATAAACGCGAGCGCCATAAAGACGCCACAGACTTCATCAATTACAATCCAACCCGGATCTTCTGTCTCCGTATCGCGCATCGCCTTTTTCACAAACGGGATCGCTGCAAAAAAGACGACAAGCGCCGCAAACAAAAAGAATCCGTAAGAGTCGAGAGTTACGCCCTCTTCCGTCCAAGATTCATAACGGAGCGGCCAAAATTCAGAACTGAAAATAGCAAGCGGATAAGCGACAAGCGCCGCGGCAAGGCTGCCATAGGATCCCGGCATTTTCGGGAGCATTCCCGTTCCAAAGAAGGTGCAGATCAAAGCCGAAATTTTATCGGTGCAGCGCCACTGATGCGGCACTTTCGGTTTATGATATTTGGCATGTAATTCTTCTCGGTTCATCACCTTGCAATGTAGAACTTTTTAACCGAACGATTTTTTGAAAAAAAAGGTTCTCCCATCAGAAGAACCCTTTTCAAAAATATGGCTGCCCGGTAAAAGTACGAACCTAAACACCATGTGTTAAATACGCGCCGTTTTCGATGAAAAAAAACTTTTTGCGGGCAGCCCAGACGCGATTTAGCACTTTGCAATCATCACGACCTAGATTTAGGACTGTTGCCCCGTCCGTCCCCTATTCGGAAAAGAAGCTTTAATCATACCCTTTACCGCTTTTTGATGACGACGATTTCGGCGTCAGCGCCGTTCTTGCCATATTCGCTCACGAGAATGTAGCGTTCGTCGCATGCAATTCCAAAGCAGCGTCCTTCGGCACCCTTCTTTTCGACCTGATTGCCCCAGTAGCTGGCGTTATCGTCCAGGAACTTGACGCTGTTGCCGTTAATTTTGTATTCCTGATTGATGAACGCGCCCTGCAACACAAAGAGGTTGTCGATTTTCGGCATGTCCTTGACGCCGAGGGCGTTGACTTCCTCGATGAATTTTTGCTTCATGGGCGAAGTAGCGTGCGGCAGTTGATCCGCGGGGAAGCGCCAGCGCTTGAGCGTCGGGAAATACTTGTGGAGTTCCTCCTTGTATTCTTCGCGGGTGAGGTTCTTGCCGGTATTCTTGTTGAACTCATCGACAAACTGCGAGCAGAATTCAACCATCTGTTCCATGTTGAAGTCGCCGGTGAAGGCACCGTCCTTGTAGCAGTAGATGCAATACTCTTCGTTCTTGCTGCCATCGGCATTCGTACCGAAGATTTCGTTTGTGAGCGGCATTCCGCAGCTCTGACAAAATTGCGTCTCCATAGTTTCTCCTTTTTGTTATATGCACAAATGTACACTATTTTAGATGATTGTCAAGACTTTTTTGCGGGCACCCTAGGCGCGATTTAGCTGGCGAACTTTGCCCTACCACATGGAGAGCAACCTTGACGATGCCAAAAAACGGTAGAAAGCGTTGCAGCGTCCGATAGGGGCATCCTTTTGACCGAAACCGTCTTTTAAGGCGTTCAAAAAATTATATTCTACCCATATGAAAATCTCGGACAAAGCCTTAGGCTACATTTCTTTTGCTATTCTCCTTCTGATTATCGTGGGAGTTTCATTCGGAATGTGGCATGCGCATCAAGAAAGTTCCACCCAGGCAACGATCGACTTCCAGGAACTCGGATCCCTTTCTCCCGAAGATCCGATGACCGAAAACGGCTACCCGATTGGACACGTCGGCGATGTACAGTGGCTCGGCGACCGTTCCCGTGTGACCGTTGTCTTTGACGAACCGATTACCCTGCACGAAGGCACCCGATTTCGCAACGCCGCATTCGCCCTGATGGGGCAGCGCCGCATTGAACTCATTCGCACCCACGAAGGCGAGGTCCTTCCCAAGGATCATGTATTTAAAGGCGAATTCGTTCCGGGCATTACCGAATCGCTTCGCTTTATCACTGAATTGCACGACCAGGCGATGGTCGCCCGAGACGCCGTCCTCACCATCCTTTCGGGAAACGACACATTGTCGAGCGTCACCCAAAAATACCAAGAAGCCATGAAGACGGTCGAAAGTCTGCTCAACGGGCTTGAAAAGACTACGAATGCGACCGGCAAAAAAATCCAAGAAGTCCTCGCCCAGGCTGAAAACGCCTCTGCGACCATCCATAAAACAGCGGACGCCGCCGACTCTACCATCCGTACGATCACAGCCCAAGCCGATTCTTCGATCGCCAAGGCGCACGGAGCCCTGCAGGGCCTTTCTGAAGGCATCGAAAAGATCGAAGCGATTACCCAAGCCGTTGAAACCGATACACTGACGCAGAACCTCTTGAATACGAAAAAAACTGTGGATAAGGTTAACCAGCTCGTCGCCCAAATGAAAAAGCTGATCCAGGCGATTAACACCAAGGGCATCGCCATGTATGACGAAAACGGCAACAAGATTCAGCTTTTGAAGTGGAAGAACCTGAATCTGATCGGGGAAACCGCCCGTGAAAAAGCGAAGAAGCGTCAGGAGAATCAAAAAAATTGAAAAAAGTGAAAATACTTCACACAACCCCCTTGACAAGAAATTCTCGTTTTTTATATTTGGGTCACCACGATGCCTCATAGCTCAGTTGGTAGAGCCCCTGACTGTTAATCAGGTTGTCACTGGTTCGAGTCCAGTTGAGGCAGCTTAAAGGCCCCGAGAAATCGGGGTCTTTTTTTATGGATCAGGCATCAGTTCACACTCCAAGTTCTTACCTCTGAACTAACCGCCAGCGAGCTTGACCGTATAACCCCGCTTTTCGAGTTCCGCCTTGAGGACGTTCCTTTTGTCGCCCTGAATTTCGATCTGGAAATCCTTGACCGTTCCACCGGTTCCGCATTTACGCTTAAGATCGCGCCCAAGGTCCGCCAAAGCGTTTGCATCTAAGTCGACGCCCGTGACGACGCTGACCATTTTATTTCCACCGAGACGCTTCAAAAGGATGCGCACCACGCCATCCGTTTTGGGGCGTTCCGCCACAGGCTTCGGCTGTTCAATTTTGCCTTTTCCCGTCACATAGACGAGGGAAGAACGTTCTTCAATCATAAAATCTCCGTGGAAGGTTTACCTAAAATTAAAAAAAATGGACAGCGCGCCTTTTCGTATCATAGATTTTTAAAGATTTTTCATATTTTATTCTATTTTTGGTATTTTTGATGATTTTTCGTTAATTTTGTATCATTGTTTTATTGCATTTTCATGTTTGAGAGTATATATTCATAAAGGTATGAAAACGGTGATGCAATATTCGGACTTCCGAGACTTTCTGAGGGACTTCTATCAAGAAAGAAAGCCCTATGGATTCTCGTTCCGAGAATTTTCGAAGCTCGCCGGTTACAGCTCCCCCGTTTTTTTGAAGCTCGTGATCGAAGGCAAGGCAAACCTTTCCGAACGAGGAACGGAACGCGTGGCAAACGCAACGGGCCTTGTCGGCGCCGATGTGGAATATTTCCGCATTCTCGTGGCAATGAACCAGAGCAAAAAAGCGGAAGAAAAGAAACTTTTGTTCAAAGAACTCCGATCGATTGCAAAATCGAACAAGGTGAAAATTGTCGGCGAAGACCAGTACGATTATTACGAATCCTGGGTTTCCTCGGTGCTACGCGAAGCTTTGCCTCACATGGCAAAATCCAAGGTTTCCGAAGTCGCCGATAAGCTGATATTCAAAAGTTCCGCGGCAGAGATTCGCAAGTCCATCCAGGTTCTTTTGAACGCAGGTCTCCTCTCTAAAAATGCGGACGGGACCTTAACGCAAACGAATCAAAAAATTTCGACGGGCAATCTGGAAATGCCCTCGCTCGCCGTGCGCGACATGCACCGTCAAATGGGAGAGCTCGCCGTTCAAGCTTTGGCCACGGTTCCCGTAGAAGAGCGCGACATTTCCGGTTTAACGCTCGGCGTCCCTGAAAATATTCTACCGAGAATCCGCGCCGAGATCGCGGAATTCCGCCGTCGCATTTCAAATATCGTCACAGAATCTCCGGAAACCGATCGCGTTTACCGTTTGAATGTGCAGTTCTTTCCGCTGACGAAAAAGCTTTCTTCCTCTGTCGAAGGAGGTGCCGCATGAAGCCGATGAAAGCTCTTTTTGCAGCCCTTCCGATTTTAGGCGCAGGTATTTTCTTCGCCTGTTCCACACATGTGGCCGGCGGAAGTTCCGAAGAGACGAATACGATTGCCGGTACGCTGACGCTTCCAAGCGGAGAAGCCGCAGCCCGCGTCGCTGTGCAAGCTCAGGCAGTCAGCGGTTCGGATTCGACAGTCTACAACGACACGACGAACTCCCAGGGCGAATTTTCGATTTCGCCTAAGGCAAAAGGCGTTTACGGTTTAAGCGCCATCTCTGAAGATTTCGCCTACTACGACACGATTTCTGTCTACGGCAAAACGGTTTCCCGCGATGCCGAACTGACAAAGACCGAAACCCTTTCCGGAAACGTTTACTTGCGCACAAACGAAGCCGCAGTCGGTGCAGTCGTTTCTCTCGCCGGCTCTCCGTGGAAAGCGATTACCGATGAAGAAGGTTCCTTTACGCTCGTGAACGTGCCGCAGGGACAACATTCGATTCAGGTTCTTTCGCCACAGTCGAATTACGTACTGAATCAAACTTACTCGGTGGCAAGCGTTCCGGCTCACTGGATTTTACCGCTGTCGACGGATTACGCGATGGCAGGATACTGGACGTTTGAATCTTTCAACGGTAATACTGCGGCCGATGTCCGTGGCGTTTCGGGGAATGCAGTGCTTTACGGCGAAGCCTCTTTGGAAGCGGGTCGTGATGCGGGCAAGGCGCTCCATTTTAAAAGCGCTAGCGATTTTGCAGTCGTCGAAAACGACAAGGGCGTTCTTGACAGCGCGAAGGCTTTTACCGTCGAAGCGTGGGTGAACATTCAAAATCTGCAAAGCGATTCCGCCTTTGTGAAGAATATCGTCGGAAAGCTCGGATTTAGTGATAGCGCGGTCTTTAGCCTTTCCGTTCTAAAGGATACCTGCGGCATCGAAGGTTCCGCTTTTGGATTCTTTATCGCCCAAGGTTCCGGAGATTCTCTCCGTTGCGAAAGCGCAGCGATTAGCAGGGCCGCCGTTGAAATCGGCTCCTGGACTTATCTCGCGGCCTCGTGGAGCGGCGACTCGGCAAAGCTTTACGTGAACGGCAAGTTCGAAGCTACCGTGGCGACGGATTTTGAAGTTCTCGTCGGAGAAAACGGCATTCCGCTTTACTTCGGCAAGGAAAACTTAAACCTTTTAATTGACGAAGTTCGACTTTCTACAACCGCAATTGAAGAAATTGACGCTCTTTATCGCTATCAAGAATAGGAGGTACCGTATGAAGAACAACGAAGCCGCATACTGCGAAATCAATGATCACGGTCGCCTGCTGACGGCAAACAAGCGTTTCTGCCGTCTGTTCGGATACAAGGAAGAACAAGTCGAATGGCACTATATCCGCGATGTTTTCCGCTACGACCAAGATTGGACTTCGTTCATCCAGAACGCGACGACAAAGGCGTCGCACTTCATTGTGCGCCTCAAGAACCGCAAAGGACGCAGCTTCCTCGCGAGCATTTCCCGCGAAGCCTCCGAATTGAACGGAAAGACAGTTTACCAAAACACCTTCCAAAAGCTCTCGGATATCACGGAAACGGGTAACGAAGAAACGTTCATGGTGGAAGAACCCCTTTATGAAGCTCCGCAAATCGTCGCCCTTTAATTTTTACTGCTAGAAAACTCCCTTCTCGTAAGAAATCGGCCTCCCTCAAGAACCACAGAGGGAGGCTGATTTTTTATCTTTAAGGCGAATCAAAAAATTCACTTGTGAAGAGGTTCCAAATGGCCGAAAAGAAAGGCAAAAAAATGATGTGGGACGGCCGCTTTGACTGCGGAATGGCCCAAAGCATGATCGATCTCAGCTTCAGCTTGGATTTTGACAAGGAGCTTTTGGAAGAAGACATTCAGGGTTCTCTCGGCCACGGAAAGGGCCTTGTGGAATCCAGCGTTCTCACCAAAACAGATTATGCCAAGATTCGCAAAGGCCTTTTGGGAATTCTCGACGACGTTCATGCGGGCAAAAATCTTTGGCTCCCGACGGACGAAGACGTCCACATGGCCGTGGAACGCGTTTTGACGGACCGCATCGGCGATCTCGGCAAAAAAATTCACACCGGCAGAAGCCGCAACGACCAGGTTTCCACGGACTTCAAACTTTACATGCGTCACCGCGCTGCAGAAATCCGCGCTCTCGTAGTTGAACTGCAGAAGAACGTTTTGGACGTTGCCAAGAAGAACTTCGGCAAGATTATGCCGGGCTACACACACTTGCAACAGGCCCAGCCGATTCTCTTCAGCCATTACATGATGAGTCTCTTCTTTGCGCTTTCCCGCGACGTGAAGCGCCTTGACAACTTCCTCGATTTGCACGTGGAACTTCCGCTCGGAAGCGGTGCGATTGCAGGTTCTGCATTCCCATACCACCGTCAGCTCGTCGCAGAAGAACTCGGCTTTGAACGTCCGAGCGCAAACAGCATCGATGCTGTTTCGCACCGCGATATGGCTCTCGAATTTTTGAACGATCTCGCAATCATCGCGAATACGCTCAGCCGCTATGCAGAAGACTTTGTGATTTGGAGCTCTTCTGAATTCGGTTACCTCACCCTTTCCGACGCTTTCTCGAGCGGTTCTTCCATGATGCCGCAGAAGAAGAATCCGGATTCGATGGAATTGATCCGCGGTAAGTCCGGTCGTATGCTCGGCAATTACACGGCGATGTTCACTCTGGTGAAGGGCGCACCGCTTTCTTACAGCCGCGACCTTCAGGAAGACAAGCAGCCGGTCTTTGACAGCACGCACACCGCCAAGGTTCTTCTCCGCGTCATGAGCGAAGCGATCGCAAGCGCCCGCTGGAATTTCGACAGGATGGAAGATCGCATGCTCCCGGCCCTTCTCGCCACGGACCTTGCAGACATCTTGGTGGAAGACGGCGTTCCGTTCCGCGATGCACACCGTATCGTGGGAAGCCTTGTCGGCGAAGCTGCGAAGCTCGGTGAACAGTTCACGGACCTTTCCGATGAAGCGTGGGCTGCCAAGGGCGTGCCGAATCCAAAGGACGTGAAAAAACGTTTGACCTTTGCCTATTCCGTCTCCCGTCGTAACATCGAAGGCGGTACCGGTGCGAACTCTGTAAAAAACCAGTTCAAAAAGGCCGAAGCCATTCTCAAGAAAGAATTGAAGAAGTAATTTTTCAGATTCAACAAAAAGCCCGTCACAGAATAGCTGCCGGGCTTTTGTTTTGCAAATTTAGTTTAGCCTTTGAATACGTAGCCCGCCTTTGTGATAGCGGCTTCGATATCTGCGTCCGAAGGCATTTCCGAAAATTCGATTTCGACGGATTTCTTTTTGTGATTCGCCGTCGCCAACAGGATTCCGGGCAAAGTTTCTAGAGCCTGTTTGACATGGGCTTCGCAATGCGAGCACATCATGCCTTCGACTTTTAAGGTTCGAAAATTCGCCCTCTTCGCTTCCGGATTCTTGAAGAAATTCAAGCGTAGCGCATTCGTCACCACGCAGAAACTCGAAAGGCTCATCGCGAGAGCGGCAAAAGTCGCATTCAAAGTCCAACCGAAAAAGTGGTAGTAGCAGCCCGCCGCAAGCGGAATGCCGATCACGTTGTAAATAAACGCCCAGAAAAGGTTTTCGTGGATGTTCCGAATCGTTTTACGGCTCAAACGAATCGCGGTCACCACGTCACAAAGAGAGCTCTTTACAAGCACCACATCCGCTGCGTCAACCGCCACGTCCGTCCCCGCTCCAATCGCAATTCCCACATCAGCACGAGTCAGCGCAGGCGCATCATTGATACCGTCGCCCACCATCGCGACCTTCGCATTCTTTTTACCGCTTTCCGCAAGTTCTGCCTGGAGCCGCTGAATGACCGCCTCCTTTTCATTCGAAAGAACATCGGCAATCACCTCGTCAATGCCCGCTGTCTTCGCAATCGTCTGCGCCGTCCGCAGATTATCGCCGGTGAGCATCACCACACGAAGGCCCATCTGCCGAAGCTCCGAAACCGCCGTAGCAGAATCCGGCTTCACCTGATCCGCCACCGCAATGATTCCCAAAAAACGTTTTCCCTGCACAAACAAAAGCGGCGTCGCTCCAGCATTCGAAAGAGATTCCACCTGCAAGTCCACATCCTTTGAAAGTGCAACCTGCGATCCTATAAACTTGTGCGATCCGCCGACCAAAAGTTCTTTTTGCCCATCCACAGAAATCTTTGCCGAAAGGCCGTTCCCCGGAAGCGCCGTAAATTCGGAAACTTCGCAAAGATCCACGTTTACGGCCTTCGCCATAATCGCCTTCGCCAAGGGATGTTCGCTTCTCGATTCAAGACTCGCCGCAAGCTTCAAAAGTTCTGCTTCCAATACACCTTCCGCCGGAAGAATCTTTGTAACTTCCGGTTCGCCACGGGTAATCGTTCCCGTCTTGTCGAGCACCACGATTTCGGAGCGGCCTGCTGTTTCTAACGCAGCGGAAGTTTTAAAAAGGATTCCATGCTTTGCACCGACGCCGTTACCGACCATAATCGCCACAGGCGTTGCAAGACCAAGCGCGCATGGGCAACTGATGACAAGCACCGCAATACCGCGAGCAAGTGCAAAACCGACATCGGCACCCACCAAAATCCAAACGCCAATCGTCACAACCGCAATTGAAATCACGACCGGCACAAAAAATCCTGCGACTTGATCCGCAATCTTTGAAATCGGGGCTTTGGTCGCCGACGCCGCCGAAACCATCTGAATGATTTTCGAAAGGGTCGTGTCTTCACCCACACGGGTCGCCTTGCACTTCAAAAAACCGGAGCGGTTGATCGTCGCCGCCGAAACGCGGTCATCGACCGTTTTATCGACCGGAATGCTTTCGCCCGTCAAAGCGGATTCATTGACCGCAGAACAGCCTTCCAGCACAAAACCGTCCACTGGAATGCTGTCCCCCGGACGGACCGCGAAAACGTCGCCCACCTTCAGCTGTTCCACAGGGACAATCCTTTCCTCTTCCCGACCGTTTTCCGTCACCACGAGGCGTGCCGTCTTCGGAGCAAGATCCATCAAACCTTTGAGCGCATTTGTCGTGCGGCCTTTGGAAATGGCCTCTAAAAGTTTGCCCACCGCAATTAAAGTGACGATCGTTGCCGCACCTTCAAAAAAATATGCGCCTTCCCCGCCACGTGTCATCTGGAACAAAACAGCCAGGCTGTACAAATAAGAAACGCCCGAGCCAAGAGCGACCAGCGAATCCATATTCGGAGCCCGGTGCAAAATACCCTTAAAACCGTTCACAAAGAACTTCTGGTGAATCACCAGAATAATACCCGCAAGCGTCATCTGCACAAGCGCAATCGCGACGGTATTCGGCAAAGGCTCCATAAACCAGCGCGGCAGCGGAAGGTCGAACATCATGTGTCCCATGCTAAAATACAACAGCGGAACAAGGAAGATAAGAGAGGCGATCAAGCGCCTTTTGAGAAGGGGAATCTCTTTATTTTCAAGCGATGCCGCAGAAAGCGCGGGAGTCGTTCCCTTCCCCTGGACAAAATCCCCTGCAGGCGTTGCGCCGTAACCCGCCTTTTCCACCGCAGCAATCACATCCGATGAAGAAACGGATCCGTCTACCTGCATGGAGTGCGTCAAAAGGCTCACCGCGCAGGAATCTACGCCGGGGAGCGCCTTGACTGCTTTTTCCACACGAGCGACGCACGCAGCGCAGCTCATTCCTGTCACAGAGTACTTGCCCATTCTAACCTCTAGCGTTCAAGGTTAGCGATCTTCGATCGAAACGACGTTGAAATTGCCCGCATTTTGAACAGCGGAACGGATTTCTTCTTCCGAAACTTCACGGATCGCATCGAGCTTCGCCTCGGCCTTTTTCAGATTCACCTTGGCAGATGCCCCGTTGATTTCATTCAAAGCGTTCTGCACACGAGCCTCGCATTTTTCGCAAATCATGCCCTGAATTTTGATGTTCTTTTTGAAAATGACCGTACCGTCGAGCTTCTTTTCGAGGGCGCAGGATCCCCCGCTGTTAGCGCCGCAGCAAGAGCCTTGGCCCATAAAATGGCGAATGGAGGTGCGTACGGCAAAGAAGATGGCAAGTACAATGATGGTGATAATGATAATGTTGATCATGGTGATTTCCTTGGAAAATTATTTCATCATTTTTTGAAGTGTTTTTAAAAGCTCATCGATAACGGTGTCGTCGCCTTCACGCACATGTTTTGCAACACAAGTGCGAAGATGATTTGAAAGCAACACCTTATTAAACGAATTGAGAGCAGCATTGACCGCAGCGACCTGGGTCAAAACGTGTGTACAATAGGCGTCCTTTTCGATCATGCCCTTGATGCCCTTAACCTGACCTTCGATTCGGTTCAAGCGGGCCATCAACTGCTTGACTTCTTCAGGATCTCGATGTTTTGTCTTTTTCATACCTACAATATAATACCCCCAAGGGGTATATTGCAAGGGGCACAAAAAAACTCCCGAATGCGGGAGCGATTCTCGTCCAATCGAAGTCTTTAAGCTCGAAACGGAATTTAACGGCGTTTACGATCCTGCGGAGCGAGGCGTTCCGTGATCTTGGAAAGGCTGTCGTAGAGTTCAAGGAAGTCTTCCACCCAAATGGCATCGCGTTCGCCGACTAAGGACAGCGCATTTTCAAGCGTGTGTTCTGCATTATACAGTCCCACCACAGCACCCGTCGGAGAATGTCCAAAACCCGAAGCATGTTGGCTGTAAAGAATCATCGCGGCGCGCGCACGGTAAGAACGATGCAAACGGGAAACCAACTGCGAACGAAGCGAAAAGAGTTCCGAATACGCCTTGTCAAACTTACCTTGCGAAAGAAGTTCCTTGGCACGTTCCATGTTGTGCGAAAACGAAATGCGTTCCGCCACCGGAATCAGGTAATTCTTAGCCGCAAGAGAAGCCTGCAAACGAGAAATTTCCTTTTCGATGGCAGAAACATTCCAAAGCGAAACCTTTGCCGGCGCGGGCTTTGCCGTTCGGGAGAGTTCCTTTTCGTGCTCATCGACCCAACGGTTCAAACGCACAATCATTTCATGCGCTTCATCCTTTCCACCGACCGCAATGTAATCGCCAATGCGTGACAGCGAAAACTCCGCATAAGCCAGACGCCAATACGGCAAGCGATCCTTTTTACGGAGCTCGTCTACTTTGCCTTTTAAGGCAATATATTCAGCGTCTAACGCTTCGCTCATTTCTGCACAACCTCAGCCGCTTCTGCCTTACGGATCGGCGTAATGCCGATTTCCACGCGGCGGTTCAAACGGCGATTTTCTTCACTCGTATTCGGCACGCGCGGATGGAAAGGTCCAAAGCCCGCGGCAAAAATACGTTCACCCGGAAAGCCTTGGTTGATCAAAGTCTTGACCACGTTCACAGCGCGTTCCGTGGAAAGGTTCCAGTTCGTGTAAGTCGGAGAATTCGTCGGCGTGTCGTCGGTAAAGCCGGAGACCATGATGGCGTCACCGGTATCGAGTACGTCTAGCAAACCTTGGCCAATCGATTTAATGATACCCACGCCTTCGGCAGTCAAATCAGCTCCGTTACGCGGAAAAAGGAAGGACGCCTGAATCTGGATGTTTCCATTTTCGAGTGCGATAATTCCCTTTTCGAGAGGAGCCTTCAAGCTCTGAGAAAGCAGCGCGTTGCGTTCCTTGGCAACACGGCGCATTTCTTCTTGACAGCTCACGACTTCTTGTTCGGTACGTGTCAGCGCTTCCGCCTTCTTTTCTTTCATCGTCGTCATGGCGACAAAGGCAAGAATGAAGAGGGCGAGAAGGCCTGCCGTCAAGTCCGTAAAAATCAGCCAGTGGCTATCTTCGCGACGCTTCGCCATAGATTAGTCCACCTTCTTAGGAGCCTTCTGAACCTGATCCAAGATTTCCAGGAGAATTTCCTGGGTCTTCAACGCGTTTTCAAGCAGCACTTCGCCAGAGCGTTCCTGGAAGGACTGTAACGCGGTGTTCAGCTGTTCGATAAAGTTCTGTTCGTTTTCGCGTTCCGGCACGTCGCCCGAAAGCTTCGAAAGCACCGCTTCGATGCCCTTGCCGAACATTTCGAGGTTTGCCGCAAATTCGGACTGATTCACACGCATGAGCGTTGCCGCTTCCGCAATGTTCGAACCGAGCGCTTCCGTCGATTCGTTTTCCTTCACCACGCGGTTGTCGATACCGGTGATAAGCGCCTGCTGAGAAGCGACAAGAGATGCAGAAGACTTGGCGAGCTCTGCGAAAGAGGTCTGCACCTTCTGCGAAAGGTTTTCGATTTCGGAAGTGACCGTATTCGAAAGCCCCACCGTGGAATCGTTCGCCTTGGAAGCCACCTCTTCTGCCACAGAGCGGAGCACTTCGAGACCCTTCTGTTCGGCTTCCGCGACTTTTTCGGTCGAAGCCTTGAGAGAATCCATGAAGGCGTTCCACTGTTCGCCGGAATTTGCCATCTGCGAATCGAGATGCGTGGAAATGGAATTGGCAACGCTCGAAGAGAGATTCGAAATTTCTTTTTCAAGACCATCGACAACGCCCGATTCGATTGACTTGACGCTCGTCGAAAGTTTCTGCATTTCTTCGGAAAGGCCCGAAGTCACCTGAGAAAGGGAATCGCGGAGTTCTGCAGACGCTGACTTGCCCGAAGCGACAATGCCTTCCGCAGCGGCCTTCTGCACCGCAGAGAATTCTTCCGAAAGCTTTTGGACCGCAGCCTGCATGCCTTCGAGAGCCGCCTTCTGAGCAATCGCCAGATCCTGCATCGCCTTTTCACCGAACTTCGAAACGCTATCCGTAAAGGACTGCTGCAGCTCGGCAAGATTCTGTTTCTGAGCCTGTTCCATCGAAGCGAGACTTGCCGACAAAGACTCGGAACGAGACGCTTCCGCAGCCTTCGAAGCTTCGACCATGCTCTGGAAATCCGCCGCACGGGCCGTATCCGAAGACTTTACCGTATCGATCAAACGACGGATTTCGTTTGCCGCCACATTTTCAGCCGAAGCGGTCTTCGGGATCAAATAGAAGAGCGTAAATTCATCGAGTTCCGCCATCAACTTTTCATGATCCGATTCATAGGAAGAGTGGATGGAGCTCAAGACCAAGGAAGCAAACAGACCGCAAAGGGAAGATCCGAAGATGCCCTTCATACTCGCAAAGATGTTCTGAATAATTCCGAGCGTCGTTTCGGAAGTCGCATTCGTATCGATTGCAGAACCCGCCGCATTGATCGAAAGCATCAAGCCGAAGAATGTACCCATCAAACCGAGAAGCACCACGACGCCGCTATGGCTGTGCACGGTTTCTTCTTCCTTCGAAGCCCACGTCGACTTGAGAAACGGAAGGTCCTGCACCGTCACCACGACCTGTTTCTGCGAAAGGGTCTTGAAAAAGCGCACACGAGAATTCAAAATGCCTTCGCCTTCCACATCGGAATCCGCAGGAACATTGCCTGCGTTATAAACTTCAACAAGTTTTTTCACCTGTCCCCGTTCTACATCTGTCGCACGGATTTCGCGGAAAATATTCCACGACGTCAGAAGGTAAATTGCAAAAATCGCAATCATGATGAGCCAGCCAAAAAGCGGGGCTCCAAAATAGACAGCGCCAATCGCAAGAACGACTGCACCGATCAGGGAAATGATGAGAGTCCGAGAAGATTTTGTCATTGTTATCCCACGGTTTTATGAGTAAAAAGATCCAACTGACCACGCGAGAATCCGCGCAGATATAAAAGCCATTTTTCAAGGTACCACTTACCGATAAAGAGCGTTAAGCCCTGAGCGTAATCACAGAAGTCATCGGTAAAAGCGAGGAACGCATTTTCGTATGCGATGTTCGCATTGTTTGCGCCCACATTCTTTGCACAGGAACGAGCCGTGTGAAAGTGACGTTTGTCACGGGGCGGTTTGAATTCCACCATAAATCGGTTACGGGAAACGCCCGCCAAAGACGCACGCAAGCGAGATGTCAAAGCGTATTCACTTGAACGCAGAGCCGCTTCCAGAGCGGGCAAAATCTTGGAAGACGCATCTACCGCGCTTTCCTTGTACCACAAGCGAGAAAGCTTATCCTGCATATGTTCTACACGGCCCGAAAGGTTCACGAGCAATTTTTCTGCATCCCCCACCATCAAGTGAATCGTTGAGAAATACAGGTTGCGAAGTTTTTCCGCCGTCGCCGTATAGTACCAGCCATTGTCGTCGCGCAGAATGTACTGGTTCTGCGAAAGCATACGGGTGATTTCTTCCGTTGCAAAGCGCTGGATCCACTTGGCACGGAATTCTTCAAATTTTTGGCGATATTCGTCGAGAATAATCGGAAAGTCTTCGGCTGCGATTTTCCAAGCGATCTTGCCGTTTGAAATCATTTCGCTGCCCGACATCATTTCTTCCGGATTCGCTTCGGCAGCGTCCAAATGTTCGTAAAGCGCAATGGACCAGCGGATATCCATCGCCTGAGAAAGGTTTGCCAGTTCCGATGCACGGTCCAAGCGGAAGCCTAGACCGAGCAAACTCGTCCCTGTCATCTTTCGAATCGCTCTACGAAATTTTTCTTCCACGAGTCGTTATCCCCTTAAAATCCCGATTCGATTCTCTGCCAAACGCTTCTAGAAACCTTGCGACCCTTGCCAGCAAGATCGTCGGATTCCTTGCGGACGTCCGCTTCCAGGTTGTTCGATATGGACTTTGCTTCACCGTCGAACGAGGTTCCCTTGTAAAGATAAAGTCCAAAAACGTTTTCGTGTATTTTCGTATTTCTAAAACGCACCGAGCCGACGCCCACCGAAAGAGCGAAACGGTTGCGTTTGAATTCACAGCCGACCAAATCGAAATTCGGGGAATTTTCCACCCAAAGTCCGTAATAGTTATTCACAAACTTCACGTTTTCAAAAAGACCCTGCGAACGGATGACCGTGTTGCGGAAGGAATTTTCCACCCGCAGATTTTTGACATAGAAATAATTTTCACCCGTCGAAAAATACAAGCCGTTCCACGATTCCGAGGAATCCGCATTCATAAAGGCGACCGGCTTTTGCACCGTTCCTTCTATACGCACCGTTCCGCGCAAATAAAGCTTGGCGTAACCGCTAAAAAAAACTTCCACGCCCGGCTCAATCTGAAGTGTATCATCCATGCCAAGCACAAAGCTCGTTTCCAACACATACGGAGACGAAACCTCGGTCAAAACCACCTTGTGATGCTTGATCGCCGGGAACGGAGTCACCGCGAACGTTGCACCGAAAAGGCAAAGGAATGCAAGAAGGAATCGTTTCATTCGCGAACGCTCCTCAGCGTGATCTTTTGACGCACACGCAGATCCGGAATGGTATCACCATCCTTCTTTTCGATGACGCGAACCTTTCCTTCAATATCGAGTTCCCCTTCTACAACCTTACCAGCGGCAATATCAAAGAGAATCGTGCCCGAGCCCAAGACAAAGTCCGGGCTTTCCATGATCTGCGCGTCGTCTTCACTGTTCTGCTTGTAACGCACATTCATGCGAAGCTTTGCAATTTTTACGCCGTCCCGGTCAAAAACCTCTTCCAGCTTGAACCATTTGTAAACCACGCTCTGCTTGTTGTTGTCGTCCGTCAGCATCTGCTGGCGTTCCCAGGTATCGCCCACCGCAAGCGGACTGGACGGCAAAACAGGTTGAACCTTGAGAAAGATGCGACGGATATCGATATCGCCGACATCCGGCAGCGCGACCATTTCGTCGAAACGAACCGAGCTCATTTCCCCGTCGCTTCCCATCTTGTATTGCACCAGCTGAGTCTTCAAATAACGCTGAATGTGATCCGTTTCTTCCACCGAGCGATTGTCCGACGAATAGTTCGCAGAATCCACTCGCAACATAAAGCGACCTGTGCCATCATCATAAGCGGCGAGCAGTTCCGAATGCACCAGAACCTCGACTTTTGCTGACATCGACTGTTGCATTTCGACCGGCACGTTTTTCGGCACATCCAACAGCACGTGCAATGAACTTTTCAGTTCATAATTTTCTGGCGTCGGATTCTGGGTATTGAAACCGAGAGAAATAGACTTATCTTCGCAAGCGACAAACACGGTCAAGAGCGAAAATAAAAGAGACAGGAGCGCAATACGGTTCATGTCTTAAAAATAAATTAAGAAATGGATTCTTTTGGAGGCTTTGCGCCGGAATCACCCTTCTTTAAGCGCATTTCCATAAAAAACGCCTTGAGGATGCCCAAACATTCTTCCGCCTTCACGCCACCTGTCACCTGGACTTTTTGGCCAAGCGCATTGTTCGTGATAACGTCAATGGTCGTGCCGCAGCCACCGAAGCGCGTATCGGGAGAACCGTACACGATTCGGGAAATTCGGCTGTTCAAAATTGCGCCCGCGCACATGGGGCAAGGTTCAAGCGTCACATAAAGAGTCGCACCGGAAAGACGCCAGTTTTCAAGAGCCGAAGAAGCGGCTCCGATTGCCAAAACTTCCGCATGCGCCGTCGCATCTTTTAAGGTTTCCACCTGATTGTAACCTCGAGCAATGCAACGTCCGTCTTTCACAATTACGCATCCTATAGGCACTTCGCCCAGGTCATAAGCACGTTCGGCTTCACGGAGAGCCGCTTCCATCCAACGGATATCTTCTTGATCGGTCAAACTTTTTCCTCCGCAGAAACTTCTGCACGTTGGGGGAATACAAAGCGAAGCAAGTTCGCCATTACAAGCGTTGCAACGCAAGAAATCAACGGGTTCCAGAAGAAGTTAAAGACTCCACCAAACGGCGGAACATAAGACGGAAACACCGGTATCTTGTTAAAGAGCAAAATAGACGCCATACCGCAAATCACGCCCAGCACAACGGCACGCGTGCTTAATTTATCCGTAAAGAACGCCAACAGGAACAGAGCCAGGAGAGGTCCTGTAAAAAGACCTGTAAAGAAGAGCGCATTCGAGAGCAAGGAACTCCGCATATCCGCCGCAATAAAGGCGCAAAGCGTGCTGAGAATCGCCCAAAGGATTGTCCACTTTTTCGCTTTGGAAAGCGCCGCCACATTTTCGGAACGGATGAGCAAAATATCCTTGACCGACGTGTTGCCTAAAGAATTGATTGCACTCGAAAGACTGCTCATCGCAGCCGCATAAATTGCAGCAATCACAAGGCCAGTCGCCCCCGGCGGAAGCACATTCACAATAAAATACGGAAAAACTTCATTCAACTTGACCGCTTCTGGAAGGATCGCAACCCCCTTCACCTGGTAATAAACGAACAAGCCCGCTCCCACCCAAAAGAACACAACCGAAACAAATACGCCGAGCACCATGCTCAAAATACTCGAAGCATTCGCCGACTTGATCGAATCGCAACTCAAATAACGCTGCACGAACTGCTGGTCGCAACCGCGAATCGAAATTTCAATAACCGCATAGGCGAGGCCCGCCGAAAGCAGATTCCGCGAATTGGACGGATCCCAGTTGATCGCATCAAAGAACTTCGTTTTACCCGCCGCCGAAGCCAAGTCGAACATTTCCTGAAAACCACCAATGCCCTTCGCCAAAATGTAAAGGGTGATAATTCCACCGCCAAAAAGCACCATGAACTGCAAAACATCTGTCCAAATAACCGCTTTGAATCCTCCGTACCACGTATAAAGCGTAGCCGCTATGGCCGTCACGAGAATTGCCCAATGGATGTCGATTTCCAAAATCGGAGCGAGCACAAGAGACGGCGCATATAGCAAAATACCCATGCGCAACAGCAAATGCAGGCTGTAAAAAAAAGCCGCCAAACGACGGACAGACGGAGAAAACTTCACTTCAAAAAGTTCGTATGCGCTCGAAATCTTGGAACGGCGAATGCGCGGGATAAACACAAGTCCCACCACAACAATCGCAATCAAAGCGCCGATGTTATTCATGAGATAGCTCATGTCCGCCGCATAAGCTTCTGCCGGATTTCCGAGGAATGTAGTTGCGCTCACCGAAGTGGCTATTAAGCTAATGCCCACCGCAAACCACGGCATCGCACCGCCACCGCGCATGTATTCGCTAAAACCTTTGTTGCTTCCACGCGAAGCCCAAAGACCAATACCAACAGTCAAAAGAATATAGGCAACAAGAACGATCCAATCGAGGACGGTGAACATTTATGCGTTCTCCGTCTGCGCATCTTCCGGTTCAAAATCACGTTCCTGATATTCAACCACACGGTTTCTTCCGCCTTCCTTGGCGCTGTAAAGAGCGTCATCAGCGTAATGCACAGCGCGGGTCATTTCTCCCTGGAAACTTCTTGTCGCAAGGTAACATCCAATGCTGACCGTCACTGGAATCGGAGATCCCTGCTGAATGTCAAATGGAGAAGAATTGACGGCAACGCGAATCGCTTCTGCCGTATCCTTCAGAATTTCTTGAGTCGCCCCCGGAATGGCGACAAAGAATTCTTCACCCCCGTAGCGAGCAAGCAGATTTTCGCCCTTGTTTGCCACCGACGAAATACGAGCCGCAATTCCCTTGAGAATCGTATCGCCTGCCTGGTGACCGTAGGTGTCGTTGATATGCTTAAAGTGGTCGATATCCATCATCATGACACCGACGTCCTTTTCCTGATGAACTCGGTTGAGTTCGGCTAGCCTCGAATCAATCGTTCGACGGTTCAAAAGGCCGGTCAGAGCATCGTGGTAAATTTCGAACTGTTCATGTTCAAACTGCATACCGCGCTGATAAGCAAAGTAGGCGATGTTCACCATAAAGCGGAGCAAATCCTTTTCGAACTGTTCGAACTTAAGCGCCTGGCGACGTTCAATACAGATGGCGATTTCCGAAGGGCGGTTTAACGATGCATTGCGCATGGTCATGGAGCTCGGCTGCACAAAGAGATAGCGGAGCGAATTATTGCGCGGTTCCGCATCGTTCAAACGCAGCACGTAATCACGGCCCGTGAAAACGCGTTCCGTTGCAGTATGCTGCATCATGGCAAGTGGCAAAATGCCCTTGTCCGAAAGCGAGAAGTGACGACCTTCAAAAAGGCGTTCGTCTTCGCCACGGCAGAATGCCACCGTACCCTGTTCCTGATCCATGTTGTCAAAGACAAGAATCATAATACGGTCGGCGCTAAAGTTCTGGCTGACGTATTCAAAGATTTCCTTGTAGGTATCCTTCAAAAGCGTCGTTTTGAAGAACTTCTGCTGATACGCGGAAAGTTCGTAGAACTTCTTCTTTTCCCGGTAGTTCGAAGCCGAAGTGAAGCTCTTATACGTGAGCATGTGGAACATCGAAGCGAAACTGTCGAGAATCGGAATCAAGTTCGCATTGAATGCGTTCTGTTCCAGAGAGTCAATGATGAGAGCGCCCACTCGCTGATTCTTGTTATTGAACATCGGAACGCCTGCCACCGAATGAATGGCGGGAATCGTCAAATAATAGCCTAAACTCTTTCCGTTTAGCAAATCCCCTTCGAGAATACGGTTCACGTCGCGACTAGCCAGCTGCCCCACAATGCCCACGCCATCCAAAATGCGGGCATTCATGTTGATTTCATTTTCCGCAGTCGACGAGAATTGACGAATGGCAAAAGATTTTCCGTCCAACGTCTTCAGCAACAAAAGAACCGAGTGTGTCTTCGGAATCAAGGTTTGAATGGAACGCAAGACAGAGCGGTAAATCGGATCCAGATCGCGTTCAAGCTTATTCCAAATTTCATTGCCTTTGAGCTTGTCGAGCGAAGATTCCCCGTCACCCGGAAAAGCGGTAAAGGTGTCGCGGGCAGAAAGAGTCTGACTCGTCTGGGTCACCGCCGGGCGCAGAATACGACCGATGGCTGTTGCATCCGTTGTACGCGTTGCACGCAGCACAGGCACGGTCGCCGTATGCGCCTTGGACGTCGGCAAGCTCGGACGATTCAACCAAGCAAGCACCAGCGCGATCAGCGCACCAGGAATCGCAAAAAGAAACAGTCCGCCTTTGAAAGCAAGGCCGATAAGCAAACCGGAAGCGACATATAAAATATCAGACATTCTAACCACCAACCATCAATTTCAAAAGATCACAAGCGGAAAGACCGACGAAGCATCCAAACAGCCACGACCGCAAAAACAATGTGTCCTATCCAAGCGCCGAGCATCGGAGAGAGCGCACCATTTTCCCCCATCTTGAGACCGATTCGTATAATGACATAATAACTAAAAACGAGCAGGATGCCGATGCCAAACTTTTGAGAAAGGCCTCCATTTCGGTTAAAACGATGCGCAAGAGCAGCACCAATCAAAAGCACGATGAAATTCATCATGGATCCCGAATATTTAAAGAAGTAGGCGGTTTCGAGCTTGTTCGTATTTTCGCCAGAACGCTTCTGCACTTCGATCTTGCGAAGAATCGTCTGAGCATCCATTTCGTCGCCACGTTGACGTTCGTCCAAAAAATCTTCTGGGAGAAGGCTCGTTTTCCCTTTTAAGCTCTCACGGATAAAATGGCGAATTTGCACCGAGCCATCCTTGAGGAAGACGCGTTGGTAACCTTCTTCCAAACGCCAATAGCCGGGTTTGATTTCCAAAATGGAATCCTTCACCTTTTCCGCCGATGCCGAAGACTTTTCCATTCGAATGGAATCCATCTTCTGCCGAATGCTTTTCACCACGGAATCTTGGGAAACCTTCTCTTTTTTTTCGGCCTTTTTCCGCGGAGCAACGGTTTTAGCAGGCTCTTCCACAGCATGCGCCACTCGAATCGTATCCGGCATCATCCATCGCAGGCGCTTTGCGTCGTAACGTTCAGCGAGATCTCCGTCCCGATGGATCAACAGAACGACGTCGCGGCCAATCTTGTTTGCGCCGCCGTACATGCGCATGAACCAGCTCGTTTTATCGCCCGAAATGTACACAAAGTCGCGTTTGTCCTTGACTCGCGGATCCCTGCGCTGTTGCGCCATCGGTTCCATGATTTTATAACGGCGATGGTTTGCATCCGGAAGGATCTTGGCATCGAGATAGAACGAAATCGCCGTCACGGCCGCACCGACAAAAAGGATCGGAACCAAGGCGCGAAACGGGCTTCTTCCCGACTGCTGAATCGCCGTAAATTCAAGGTGACGAGACATGTTTCCTACCGAGGCGACAATCCCGATAAACAGCGCTACAGGCGACACCAGGTAAACGATGTACGGCATGTAGGCGATATAATAATCCTTCGCATCGGAAAGATCCCGAGCAAGCCACGTTTTGATGTTGCCCACGAAGTCTATCACGATAAACATGAAGACCGAGCCCAAGAGCACGAGCAGGAACATCTTCACAAAATTCCAGACGAGATACCGGGAAAACTTCATCAGCGATTTTCCTCCGGCAAAGATGTCTTTTTACGGTGAATCTTTTTCCAAATATTTCCGAAGAAATTTTTCACATGTCCAAGCGGAGTCGTGCCCGAATAGCGGTCGCGGACCATCTTCCACGTGAGAAGGATGCCGATCGTTCCGATAATCGCATTCGAAATCCACATGGCGAGGGTCGGCGATACGATTAAGCGGTCGGCGAGGTTTTCGCCCCCGATCAAGCAGACCCAGTACAAAACGAAGAACGCGATGCTGTAGATGACGCCCGTGCCGATACCGCCCTTGCGAGCCATAATGCCGAGCGGCGCACCGATCAGAACGAAAATGAGGCAAGCGACGCTCGTGCTGAACTTTTTATGGACTTCCACCCAGTACTGAGCCTGGCGTTTCCTTTCAGAAGTGACGCGTTCCGATGTGCGATGCACAAGGCGTAAACGAGTGCGTTCGGCAATGGCGACGTCGCGCAAGGCGCGGATATGGCGGAGAGAATCCGCCTGAATATCCCATTTGCCGTTTTTCGGCACAATCGAATCTCCCAAGGCGAACTCCCGCAGATGGACTAGATCTGGGAAGAGCGTTTGATGCGATTCCTTGACGATTCGCGCTTCGTTTTTTTTCGCCTCTTCGATAACGTCAAGCATCATGTCTACAGGCATTTCGCGGTCGCTGCGATGTTTGCGGTCTCGACGTTCCAAGCGGTCGTTTACATTCTTAATGGCGAAATCTTCCGATGAGAAACGGATCCGGAAATATCCCGAAGGATCGTCCTTGTCCGCCATGTGATTTTCACCGCTTTTGAGGCGCAGCATGAGCGTTGCCCCATGATCGGCGTAATCCATCGAGGCGCTGTCCGCCAAAACGACTCGGGGAGGACCTTTGCCCTCTGTTTCAAAAATCTGGATGCCGTAGAGCATACCCGTCGAAGGATCAATGCGATCAACCCAAAGCTGCACCCCGGGGAACTGCGTCGTGAGCTTTCCTGCATCGATAAAAGCGTGCGGTTTTTTACGCGAAACGGCACTCATCAGCTCCACGGAACGGTGGTTCGCTTCGGGCAAAAGCCAGTTATTAAAAAGAATCAACAATTCCGAGACCAAAATGCCGACCAGCAAAACCGGTCGCATCATCGCCAGCGGCGAAATTCCAGCCGCCTTCATCGCCGTGATTTCCTGATCTCCCGAAAGGCGCCCAAAAGCCATCAGACAGGCGACAAGCACCGCCATCGGAATCGAAAGCGAGAGCATCCAGACAATATTGAGGGCAAAAATTTCAAGAACGGTCGAAAGCGGCAAGCCTTTGGAAAGCACATTATCGAGGATCGTCACCAAAAAATCCACGACAAATAGGAATGTGATGACAAACAACGCCAGCAAAAAGGGCGCTAGATGTTCCTTCAACACATACCGAACAAGAATCATAGGCGTTTTTTCAACTCGTTTTTGCTAATTTAGCAACTTGAAAAACCGTTCCATCCTTTTTTAGACGGACCAATGCGCATAAACAAACACTTCTCGATTTTTGTTCTTCTTGCTGCAACAGCCTACTCTCTGATTGCTTGCGTCCCGCGTGACGGCGGTGGTGACCGCACACTCATGTGCAAGAACCGCTTTGATGCGGCAGATAAAGACTTTAAGGAAGGCAATTACGGCCGAGCCAAGGAGCCATTAGAAGAAATCCTGAATATCTGTATCGGCACAGGCTATATGGAACAGGCCCAGTTCCTGATTGCCGAAAGCTACTTCAATTTGGAAGAATGGCTCGAAGCCCGTGGCGAATACGGCAGCTTTATCAACAACTTCCCGAGTTCCCCGTTTATCGAAACCGCAGAATACCGCAAGGCCGTTGCCGCCTTCAATATCGAATACGATATCGACCGCGACGAAACCAATACGACCCTCGCCATGCGTGACTTTGAAAAGTTCCAGTCCAATTACCCGGAATCTCCGCTGATGGACTCCGTGAACTACTACATAAACCTTTTGATCGAACGCCGCGCAGAGCGCGATTACCGCACCGCCCGTCTTTACCACAAACTCGACCATCCGCAGTCGACGGTCATTTACATGAAGGAATTCCTAGACCTCTATCCGAAAAGCAAGCGCCGCCCGGAAGCCTTGAACCTTCTCATCGAAAGCTACGCGGAACTCGACCAGTTCGAAACAGCCCGCTACTACCTGGAAAACTACCGTTTGACCGTTCCCGATAGCATCCAAAAGCGCATCGAAACCGTCGAAGCCACAGAAGCCTACATCGCAAAGCTCGAAAAGAAGTTCCTGCAACGCATCGAAAAAGAAAAAAAGCAGAAGCTGATCGAAAAGCAGGAAGCGAAGGAAGAAGCCGATGCGCAGCGCGATGTTGACGAAGAAGATGAAGAGGACGAATATTGAGATTCCCCTTTGTCACCATCGCCGTTTTTTGCACGAGCCTCTGCTCCGCGCTTTGGGCTTTACCGAGTGAAGAGAATCGCCTAGGTGTGAGCGAATCGACAGACGACAGAAGCATTCTTTCGTTCTTTATCCAGCCTTCTATCTCTTTTATCGGATTTGACAACCGTGACAAATTCCAGGCTCAAGTCGATACGGTTTACAACCATTACAAAGCCCAAGCCTTGACGCAAGCGGAAAGCAGCAACGTCGCCAAGCAAGACTTCCAAAAGGTGAACTTCTGTTTTCCGATTACAGCAGGTCTGCAATTCCAATGGCAAGAAGGGCATTTCGTCAGTGCGGGCTTCGGATATATTTACGATAACGAATCCGTGGTCGTCACCGACCGCAAAGACAAGATTCATAATTACAGCTATACGCTCCAAGGTTTTCCGCTGTATCTCGAATACCGCGTCGCTATCCCGACCCATTTGATTTCCCTTTCAAACGCAAGTCTCTTTAGCGTTTCTTTACGCTGGTACTGGATGCTTCCGGGTACCGAAATCTATTCAAGCTGGGGCCATATTTCTGCCGAAACGCCCCTCCTCGGTAACGGCTTCGGGGTGAGCCTTGGCTACCTTGTGACGACGTGGAAGAACATTTACATTTACGGTGACATCGGATATTCGAGAATCATCGTGGAATCGGACGAACCGTTTTCGAGTGTCGTTCCAGACAAAGATACAGACAAGGCGAAGTGGGACTTAGGCGGCTTGATGCTGCAATTTAGGTTCAGCTTCGGGGTACTGAACCGGGAAAAATAATGTGGTTCGATCCTGACTATGCGGAGATGCATTACAAGTTCAAGCTCCCTTGGTCCTTGCTATACAAAAATGAACCCGAAATTTTGATCGACGCCCCCTTCCAAGTCGTTCCCGGCGAAGATACCAGGCTTTTCATCGTCGTCCGTGAAGCGAACCGTTTTCCCGTCACCCTGGAAACCTTCGAAGCGGTCTTCACCTGCGGCACGACCCGTATCACCAAGGCGCAGCCGATTCGAGAAGAAGTTCACACGCCGTTCCGCTTTATTCCCATTTCTTGCGGAAAACTCCCTTCCGGAAACTACACCGTCGAAACGTCGCTTACAGTTCTCCTCAACGGAGAGCGCAAGCGCATTCGTCGTTTTAATTTGACTGGATTAAAGCGAAACCCGCTCCAGATTGCGGTCCTTCGAAATCCGATTCCAAAGCCAGGAGGTTATATCGCAGGCGAAACCCACTCGCATACGTATATTTCCGCGGACCCCGTGGAATTCGGAGCTTCGCCCGCCGTTTTACAGCAAGCGGCCCAATCCGTCGGGTTGGACTTTGTCTTTTGCACGGACCATTCTTACGACTTCGCCTTCCGCGACGATAATTACATGATCCGTACCGACGCAAGCGTTCGCTACAACGAGCTGCGAAAAGAAATCGCCGCGCTCCCCGCTTTTCCGAAGATGATCGCCGGCGAAGAGGTTTCGGCCGGAAACTCCCAAGGTCAAAACGTCCATTTGCTCTTCCCAGGAAACCCCTTCTACGTTCCCGGCGAAGGCGACTGCGGACGCAGATGGCTCGACAACAAACCGACCCTTCCCATTGCGCAAATCGTCTCGCAGACAAAACTTCCCTGTTTTGCCGCACATCCCAAAGAACAGATGGGAAAGCTCGAACGTTTTATTTTTCGCCGTGGAGACTGGCACGCAGAAGATCTTTTGAAAGGATCCCAAAATCCGATTGCCGCGCTCGAATTTTGGAACGGTTCCCGAGACAAAGGCTTTGAACTCGGCCGTGAATTCTGGATTTCAGAGCTCGAAAAAGGGAATTTCATTTTGCCGCTCGGCGGAAACGATGCCCATGGCGATTTGAACGAATATACCGGCGTGAAGATTCCGCTTTTCAAACTCAAGCAGTCCCACGCCCACGTTTTTGGATACGTGAGAACGGTCGTCCAAGGTTCTGACCCGATTTCCGCTTTCCGCGGCACGAACCTTTACATCACCGACGGACCAGCCCTTTGGTGGACAGTCGAAGGAGAAACCGTTACATTCCATTTCCAAAGCACCGAAGACTTCGGCACCCTGCAAACCCTGACTGTTTTTGCGCAAGAAACTTTGGGTACAAAAAAAGAGGCGCCGATTGCAGCACCTCTTGAAAAGATTTCCGATTTTGAAGCTGTAGCAAAGGTTTCTCTTTCAGGCAAGAACTATGTCCGCGCCGAAGCGGAAACCGACTTCAAGCGCTTTGCGCTTACAAGTGCCTGCCCTGCGCTGAAAGATAGCGCTCGTACATAAACATCGCGAGCAGATTCTTGTGATCGATGAACTGCTTGCCCGCTTCTTCATACGGCAAAACGACGGTCTTGATCCATTCATTTTCATCCGTATATTCCTGATTTCTTCCATCCAAACGTTTGAGCTCTTCCGGCGTTACGTCTCTTTCGATCGCATAAAGGCGAATGCGTTCGTCTAAAAGACCGCAACTTCCGGCGTGGCCGTCGAGCTTTCCATCGGTGTAAAACCCGGTTAGGTCAATCAGTTCATCATCCGTCGCATCGATCATCGCCTCTTCTTTCAATTCCGAAAGGGCGACCTTGCGATAATCCTTGGACCAGTCGAGAATTCCCGCCGGCATTTCCAAAGATTCCGGTTCCGAAATGGCAAAGCGCGGCTGACGCACAAGCAGCAAATACGGCTTGCCTTCACAGCGCAGCACCACGAGAACGCCGACCGCATTGCCGCGCACAAGCACAATCCCGTGCACAGGCTTTCCATCCGGAAGCGTTGCAGTCGCAGTCAGCTTGATGAACAGCGGAGAATGATTCTTAAAGCGGTAATCGACCGAAGAAAAGTGGATCTTCGAAACGATGAAATTTTTTTGCGCATGTGCAAGCCAATTCTGAAACAAGAAGCTGTTCAAAACCGCATCGCGGTCTTCGACTAGGACTTCATCCGAAAAGGTGTATTCCACCGGTTTATTCGACATCTTCTTCCTCGCTTGCGCCTACCGAAGCTTTTTTCCACGCCGATAGCAACGTATCCGCCAACGCCGAATCCAAAACTTCTTTTTGAGCGCTCAGGTTGTAAATGGCCCAATTCGAAAGGGCGGCAGGACCGCAGCTCGATTCTTCGAAAGACGGAATAAAGAGAATGTGCTGCGTCGTAAAATAACGTCCATGCAAAGCACTTCCCGTAAAGTCTCCATGATCCACACTAGCACATTTCGGAATCTGTTCCATAAAAAATTTGGAATAGTACCACGTCGTATCCAGATATTCGTAAACGGAATCGCTGAGCGACGTCGAATCGTTTTTCCAGTTGGCCGTCAAGCAGTAGACCAAGGAATCGGCTGCGGTATCTTCGGCACAGACCGCACGGATCGGGACAAGGTTCGTATCCTTTGCGCTCCAGGAAGAACGCCAAGCTGTATCCGGCACCGTTTCGCAGGAATCGTGAATTTCGACACAGTTCGATTCCATGAAGCGGTAAAGGAACGTATCGATATCCAAAGAATCCGTTATAAAGAGAACACCCGCCGTATCGCTCGACGTGCGACGCGGATACGTGTAAGGATCTGCAAAAGAGGAATCGAGATAAACGGAAATGCTTTCCGCGCGGAAGCTTCCCTGTCTAACCAAAATCGAATCCTTGAAAGTCGCATACGCGGTGGCCGCCGTATCGATATCTTCGGGATAGAATTCATTGTGGGCGTTGCCTTCCACACGAATTTCACGAACGCCCTTCTGTTTCCATTCTTCGTTAAACGCCAAGTACAGAACCGTATCCGGTCTAAAAATCGGCTGCGGGCAATCCGTCGTTCCGGTGTTACCGAGCAAGAGCTTTACCGTAATCGTCAGGATGGTGTCGTTAGAATAAGAGCCGTACAGTTCGATGTCTTTCAAAAAGCAGTTGCCGAAAGTCCACATGCTGTCCATCGCAAGGGCAAGCGTATCGCCCTGAATGTGGAAGCGGTAACCGGAATCGAGTTCCGCATAAAGCATATAGCCGTAACCGCCCACGGCAAAATCATTCGGATAAATGCGGATTGGACCATCATCCGATTCCGCACAGGCAAGAATCAAAAGCGAAGCGAGCAGTGCAAGAATCCAACGATTCATCTTAGAATTCAATCTCCGAAAGGAAGAGCTTCACATCCGCCGCATCGGCAACATGGGTCTTCTTGTAGAAATCATCCCAGCGGACAAAACGTCCATTGCGGAGCACTTCCAAAAAAAGGACAGCGCTATCGTTCGGCGCAAGACGTCCCAAGGCATCGTCCTGTTCCAAACGCTTCCCCGCTTCGATATCAGCAGCGATCTGCGAAAGACCCGAAACGCGGGAAAAGAGATTTCCTCCGTGATCCAGATAAAGCTTGTAACCGAGAGAATCCTTCGAAACAGAAATCACGTAGCCGGGCAAAATCGGATAAACCGGAGCTTCGCCGATGCCCATGAACAAATCCTTCAAAAGCAATTCTTCGCGACCGCCAAAGTCAAAGTCCGCTTCAATCGGAAGCGCGCCGCCCTGCAACGGATTTCTCGGACAGGCCCCCGGATAACGGCAACCATCCGCACGCACCCAAGCAAACGAAGAATCCGCAAGCATCAAATGGTAAAAAGAAGTCGTCGTCTTCTTGGAGCGTAAAATCAAAACCTTTGGATTCCAAAAATCCGACGAGTCCGCAATCCAATGCACTTGCAACGGATACTGCATTCCCGGAACAGAAGCCGCATAATGCAAAAACGGAATGTCCGGAAGTTCGGAGACCTCTTTTTCGGATTTCACAATCCAGCCGCACTGTCCCAGGGAACCTTTCTTTGAATCGAAACTCGTCCCTTGAGTTTTCGCACAACCTTCCCGCCACGGCAAATCCGCATACGCCGGTTCTTCGACAGGAATCTTTCTTTGGTCTTCGATAAACCGGTAAGCCTTCTGAGCGGCACCGCTCGCATAGACCGCATAGATCAACGCGAGAACGATCAATGTCCGCACAACCGGAATCCGCTTTTTCGGTTTCCAGTCTGACTTAAAATCTTTGAATTCGCGAAAGGAGCTCATGAATGCAAATTCATCACAAAGACAACAGCCACAGCGGCAACAGCCACCAATCCAAGTCCGAGCCACAGCCACTTTGCGCCGCTGCTCTTTTCTTCCTTGAACGGATTTTCGAGGCTGCCTTCCATCTTCTGGGTATCTTTGCGAATCGCATTAAAACTCTGGGTAAAGCGACCTGTCACACGGCGGCGAAGAGAATTCATCGAAGCCGTTTCACGGCGATTATTGCTCTTTGCGGTCGGGACTTCGACAACTTCTTCTGCGTCTGACTTCGGACTATGCATCGCCTCGTCTTCCTTCATCGAGAAAGCGACCATATCCGCTTCCTTGCGGAAGATGTGAATGCTCTTGTCGAGATTCGCCTTTTTCAGGCACGTGACAACATCATCGTGATCGGTCAAGACGGCAAAAGCGCCGTGCTTTTCAGAAAGCTGTTGCTGCACCTGGCAAAATGCACTGCAGGCATCGCTATAAAGAAAATCAAGACCCGTCGTATCGACACCGATAAAAGAAGAACCCTTTTCAAGCAAAGGCTTCACGTCTTGCTTAAACTGTTCCGCATCAAAAGACCCGATCGGAGTGACGGGGGCAGAAACCAAATCAAATAAACCGACTGCACGACAATTACTTAATTCGCTCATAGGTTTAATATACCTCTCATTCTTCCCAATAGGTACCACCTGCGGATTCTTCTTCCACAAGTTCGTCTGTTTCTACAGGCTCCATTTCAGAAATAGCAGCCTTTTTGACTTCTTCCGCCTTCTTCGCTTCCACCACGTAGGCAGGCGAAGACGCCGATTTCTTCTTCGGGAAAAGGAAGAGACCCGGGCTGACTTCGAGGCTTACACGGTGCACAGCAGAAAGTGTCGGATGCGATTCAAAGGCGTAATCAACCCTTAACCAATTCGAAAGAGCAAATCCAGCGCCAGCGGTCCAGCTTTCGAGTTCCGAAAGGCTCGCCAAACCAGCACGCAAAGACAGCCCAAAATCAAAAGCGAATTCTACACCCGCACGACCGCCACCCAGCCAATCCAGTGGATGTTCCCAAAAACGGCCACCGCGTTCTTCACCGTCCCAGTCCAGGTCACGGTTTTCACGGTGGAAAATCCCTGCGCTCTGCCAATAGGCACTCGCCGTTCCGTAGAAGTAAGAAATCGGCTGGTGCACGTTCAAGCCCAAGTACCATTCCGGGGAGCTGTATTCAAAGGTTCCTTCTTCCCACGTCGTTGCAGACGAAGTCCAGCCTTTGAGGAACGAAGACACCGTCACCTGTTCATGCACATGGTAATTTGCACCGATGTCTCCACGGAACCCCCAACCGCTCTGGTCCAGTTCACGGTAAAGACCATGGAACGAAATGCCCAAGTCCAAGCGATCGTTTAAGAAGCGACGACCCCATGCAAGCGTAAAGACGTAATCCGCAATCGAAAGGGTCTTGTAATCATCGCCTTCCGGCAAAGGATCCCCTTCCGCAATCCAAGGAATGTCATTAGCGCCAAAGCGCGAAAAAGCAAAGCCCAAGCCTCCCATATCGCCAAGCGGGAACTGCACTGCACCGTAATCGTACTGGGTGTCTTCATAATAAACAACGTGGCTAAAGGCGACCCAGGAATTTTCCGCACTCGAAAGCTGTTGCGGATTCGAAGTAAGTTCCAAAAGATCGTGATCGACCGCAATCGATGCACCGCCTAAAGCAGAGGAACGCGCGCCGGCATGAATGTCAAGAGAAGCGTTTGCGCCCACGACACGTTCCAGAGCCCACGTTTGCGAGGCAAACGCGAAAAGGAACAAAGTCGCTGCTGTATAAATTCGGCGGAACATTTTCCACAAGATAAAATTTTCCAAAGAACAGCGCCCACAAAAACTTGTAGATTTAAGGATAATGGCTCTTCTTTCGGAACACACAGAAAACTTTTGCAAATACATCGCCTTGGAACGCCGATTTTCCATGCAAACGGTGAGCACATACCAAAAATCGCTCGCCAAATTTTTGCAGACCTTGCGCCCCGAAGCCGAGCTGAAAGATTTTACGATCGAAAACATCCGAACCTACGTCTGGCAGATGCGCCAAAAAGAAGACCTGGCGATTGCGAGTATCGATTTGCATATCGCTTGCCTCAAAAGTTTTGGCAGCTACCTTGTGCGCAGCCATCTGCTCGACAGCAATCCTGCAGAAGCTGTGCCCATGCCCAAGCGTCCCAGAAGGCTCGTCTCGTTTCTTTCCCAAAAGGATCTCGGCGAAGAAAATTTTCCGGAAATCGAAAATCCGACGCTTCCCATGGTCCGCGCCCGTGTATTGCTTGAACTCATTTACGGCTCGGGACTGCGCATTTCCGAATGCCAGAGCCTGACCTGGTCCCGCATTGATCTTTCTGCCAAATCCGTGCGCGCCTTGGGTAAGGGCTCCAAGGAACGCATTGTCCCGCTGACGCAAGACTTGATCCGTTGGCTGAATACATACAAATTAAAACTCGCCGATGAAGGCAGATTCGTGTCGCCGCATGCGCCTGTCTTTTTGAACGAACACGGTCAAGCTTACGACGTGCGAACACTCCGCCGGGACATCCACGATTTACTTCGAAGCATCGGCTGGGAAGGCAAGGCAAGTCCGCACGTTCTGCGCCATAGCTTTGCCACGCACCTGCTCGAAAACGGTGCAGACCTGATGAGCGTCAAAGAAATGCTTGGGCATTCAAGCCTTGCGACAACACAGGTCTATACGCACGTCTCGGCGGAACGCTTAAAGGAAGCGTTCAAGAAGACGCATCCACGAGCGTGAAAGACTCTTTGTAAACATAGCTCTTCTAAAATATTGGTTCATGGGCCAAGTGATTTAAGACAGGGTATAGCGCACCAAAGCATATCTGCGTGAGCGTCTGTTTCATTCTCCCGATTGAAAATTTTGGTCATATTTCAGAGCGGAGAACAAGAGCCAAAGCTTAAAAAATGTCTATCAACAATGTAGATCATTCAATCCAAACCGGAAATTACGAAAGACTCCCACCGACTTAGCCGACAATTTTGAATGCATATAAAAACAGCAAGCAGATCGCTTGCCGTTTTCAGTTTTTTTAAGAAAGATTAGTCGCCCGTGCGGTAGTTCGGAGCTTCCTTCGTAATCGTCACATCATGCGGATGCGATTCGCGAAGGCCTGCGCCCGTAATACGCACAAACGTTGCCTTTTTGTAAAGTTCTTCGAGGTTTGCAGCACCCGCATAACCCATTGCGGAGTGAATACCACCGATAAGCTGGTAAACGGTGTCGCGGAGAGGTCCCTTATACGGAACACGGCCTTCGATGCCTTCCGGAACGAACTTGCGCGGTTCCTGAACACCACCCTGGAAGTAACGGTCTGCAGAGCCGGCCTTCATGGCAGCGAGAGAACCCATACCGCGATAGCTCTTGTAACTACGGCCATCAGCCAAGATCACTTCACCCGGAGCTTCTTCGGTACCGGCAAAAAGCGAGCCCACCATCACGGCGTGACCACCGGCAGCGAGAGCCTTCACAATGTCGCCAGAGAACTTGAGACCACCGTCGGCGATAATCTTCACGCCCACCTTGCGAGCCATCTTGCCGCATTCCATCACAGCGGAGAACTGCGGATAACCCACACCGGCCACGATACGGGTGGTGCAGATAGAACCAGGACCAATACCCACTTTGACGATATTGGCGCCGCACTTGGCAAGTTCCGCAACCGCTTCAGGCGTGCAGACGTTACCGGCGCAAATGGTGAGCTTCGGGTACTTCTTGCGAACGGTCTTCACCATGTTGCGCACGCCGATGTGGTGGCCGTGAGCCGTATCAATAATCAACAAGTCGACGCCCGCTTCAACAAGGGCTGCCACGCGTTCAAGGGTATTTGCAGAAGTACTGACAGCGGCACCCACCAGCAACTGGCCGTTTTTGTCGAGGCTCGCATTCGGGTTGTTTTCGCGCTTCAAGATGTCCGTCATGGTAATCAAGCCCTTCAAGGCACCGGAAGCATCCACCAGTGGGAGCTTTTCGATACGCTTTTCGGCGAGGATTTCCTTCGCTTTGGCAAGGCTCACCTTGGGGCTTGCCGTCACCGGATTCTTGGTCATGATCGTACGAATCTTCACATTCATGTCGCTCACCGTGCGGAGGTCACGGCTGGTGAGCATACCCACGAGCTTACCCTTGGAAAGGATCGGGAATCCGCTCACCTTGTTACGGGCGCGGAGTTCAAAAGCTGCGGAAACAGGCTGGTCTGCATCGAGGGTCACCGGGTTCGTCACGATACCGGACTGCCACCGCTTGACCTTGCGGACTTCTTCGGCCTGGGCTTCAACGGACATGTTCTTGTGAATGATACCAAGACCGCCCTGCAATGCAAGAGAAATCGCGAGCGGCGCGGTAGTCACCGTGTCCATGGCGGCGCTGATAATAGGAATATTAAGTTTAATATTCGGAGCGAGCTGGGTGCTCACGTCGGTCTCGGCCGGCAAAACGGAGGATTCAGCAGGGACTAGCAGAACGTCATCAAACGTCAGAGCTTCAGGCAAAAGTTTCATAAGTACCTCTTTTTGCGTAAAAAAGATAGAAAATTTTGTGTGTTCAGCCAACTGGGATTTTTACTTCCTAAAGGCTTTTTTCATATTTCAAACGCCTCGGGCCAAGGGATCCCAGATGATTTTATGCAGCTGGACCTGAAAGCGGGTAGAATTTCGCCGCAAGACCTCGTTTGCAAGAATCCAGTTCACCATTTCCTCGTACGGCATCGATCCAAAAATCGGGGAAACGTAAAGCACCGGAAGCGGGCGTTTTTCCTTAGCGAATTCCTTTTCCAAGATTTCCACAATATGCACTGCATCCTCTAAATCCTCAGGCGTTCCGACGACAAACTTGAGCACATCCCGAGCCTCAAGAGTCAAAAGGTTTTGCAAATTTTTTTCATTCCGCATGCCGCTGCTTGAATTTTTCCAATCCATGGTGCAAAAAGCGTTCTTGTATCCGACAGGACTTGGGCGCGTTCCGTTCGTTTCAATATTGACTTCAAAACCGGCGTCGTCCAACAGTTTCAAAAGCGTTTGAACATCCGCATGGATCAGCGGTTCCCCACCGGTGAGCGTTACATACTTTGTACGAAATGACTGCACCTTTTCAAAGATTTCAACAGGCGACATTTCCGCAAAATCCGAGCCTTCTATCGCATACAGGGAATCGCAATAGGCACAATGGAGATTGCAACCGAAAAGGCGTACAAAAACGGCAGGCGCACCCGTTCGAATGCCCTCGCCTTCGATGCTCAAGAAAATTTCAGAGACTTTCATCGCTAACCGTCGACAGCGTATTCTGCCACATTGCCTTCGCTTTCCTGAACGGAAACCTTATAGCATTTCGGAATCTGATCACAGATCCATTTGGCCATATTTTCCGCGGTCGGATTAAAATCCACCACTTCATTCAAATACTTGTGATCGAGCTTTTCCTGGATTGCATTTTTCACATGCGAAAAATCCACGACCATGCCTTCGGCATTCAACGTTTTTGATTGGCAAAAAACGGTGATAATCCAATTATGACCGTGGAGCTCTTGGCACTTGCTTTCGTATGAAAGCTGGAGTCGGTGCGCGCCGGAAATTTCAAAGCGCTTAGAAATTCTATACATAGGGTACCTAGTTTTGTTTTATGACAGGAGGTTTTCGAACTGTCCGCCGGTTCAGCACCCCAAATATAGAAAAAGGCGCTATTTTAGAAAGGTCCCACGCAGAAGGTATCCGTGCTGAAATCGATGTAAAAACGGCGATCTTCTAAAATCGACGCTCCGAGTACACCCAGCACAGCCTCTTTGGGAAGCCCCGTCACTTCCATGATCTTCGTCTTCAAAATATCGGGCATCACCCCGTATTTCACCTGGTAATTCCGTCCACCGAATTCTGTCAACGCGCGGAACACAGGAACCGTGTAATAATCCGCCAAAGGATGATAATCGATACGGCGTCCCTTATCCGCACAGCCATCAAGCCAAACCTTATCCGCATAAGAGGATGTGATGCCCGTATCGAGCAAAACTTTGCGCGGTACCCCGTTCAACTTGACTTCAATGCCCATACAGTCGCCAAGCTTTACTGTTGCAATCGAAGATCCTTCAAACGGAATTTCTTCCGTGTCGAACATAATCTGGTTCCGGATTTTGTCAATCACGATTTTGAATTTAGAAAGGCAATCCGTGCCGAGAATCGTGGTAATCGGAACGCCGACGTGTTTTGAAATCGCATCGAAATCGATGCCCAAAACCTTGGCGGTCATTTTCGCATCACCGTCATGCGCCGCCTTAAGCGCTTCAATATTCAGCCCGAGCGTTTTTGCCAAGGCCTGACCATGACGCGAGCGGAAAAGTCCGATCAAATTTTCCAAGCTAAAGCCTTCGATGAGCGTGCGAAGCGGCGCGAGTTTCGCATCCTTTTCAATCACATTGTGCAAACGCTGCGACATTTCGGAAATATCGCCATCGTTTCCCGTCACACAGGTTGTGTAACAGATCGAAAGAGGTTCCGAGCCACAGTGAAAAGAGAACGGCGAACCTGTATCGACAAGGACCATGTTCTGTCCTTTTTCAAAGACGAAATAACCGTTTACATCGTCGATCAACTTGTAAATTTCCATCGAAGAACCTCCTCAAAAGATTGTATGATTCCCTCTATATAAAGAGATACATCCTTTTACCGGAAAAGGACCTCGACCGAGAAAAAAAATGTTGTTTTAAGTTGGAATATCAGGCCTTATTTGCCGTTATAACGTTCCATGCACTTGGCGATTCCGTTCTTGAAATAACATTCCACCAAAGCAGGAATTTTTCCAATCGCCTCGTCAAAGACAGGACGGTCTTCCGGCGGGAACTTGGCAAGCACCCAGTTCGAAAGATCCCACTTGGGAGGGCATTTTCCTACGCCAAAGCGCACACGTGCGAACTGGTCGCCCACATGCTCAATAATATTACGAAGCCCGTTCTGACCGCCGTGGCTCCCGTTTGCACGTACACGGATACGGCCCACATCCAAATTGATATCGTCCGAAAACACAAGCAGCTGAGACGGCTTTACCTTGTACCAGGTCATCAAGGCCTGAACCGCTTCGCCGGAAAGGTTCATATACGTCTGCGGTTTCGCAAGCAGAACTTCTTCCCCGCCAACCGTCACTTTTTGCGTCAAAGCCTTGTATTCCGACTTCCAGCTTTTGCCCGGATCGGCAAGCTTTTCTACAGCCATAAAGCCCGCATTGTGGTGCGTATTTTCATACTGGTTTCCGGGATTTCCAAGTCCGACGATCAAATACATACAGCATTTCCTTAATGTTTTTCACTTTCGGACTTCGAGAAGCCACGAAAGAACTTCAAATCTTCAAAATCGTTTTTCAAAAGATCGATCGTTTCACCGATCATATACAAGGAACCGGTCACAAGCACAGGCGCATTCGATTCTGCCTGTACCTTTTCCAAAAAAGCCTTGGACATTGGTGCAGAAGTTCCTACGGAGCAGCCCAAGGACTTGAGTTCCAGAGCCACATCCTCGATTTCGCGGAAGCGTTCGTAAGGGGTCCGCGTCACGTGCCACGTCGAAACATGGGGAACCAGCATCGGAATCATTTCGTCAATCGCCTTATCCTTTAAAGCGCCGAAAATGCAGGGAAACTTTTGATTTGGGTAATAGGCATCCAAGGCTTCCGCAAGGCGTTTGACCGCATGCGGATTGTGAGCGCCATCGAGCAGCCAACAGAACTTTCCGTTCGCATCCAAAAGCTTATGCATACGCCCGATCCATAGGGACTTTTGGAGCGCTTCCCGAGCCGTTTTCTCTGAAAACTTTTCGCCCAAAAAACTTCTGGCAGCAGCGAGGGAAAGAGATGCGTTTTCTATGTAATGGCGACCTGGATTCGGCACCTGCAAATCTTTAAGCACGCTCGGCTTTTCGACCGTTGCCGGTATGCCCTTCACAAATTCTTCCGCATCCTGCACCAATACATCGCTGATGCCTCCGATAAACATTTTCGCCCGAGGAGAAAGTACACCGAGCTTTTCATGGAGAATCGCAGATTCCGTACAGCCGAGCCATTCCGTATGCTCTAAACCGATGCTCGTCAGCACGGCCAGTTCACCGCAAGCCGTTCGCGTCGAATCCAAGCGACCGCCGAGACCCGCTTCCACAACCGCCGCGCCGACATGCTTTTCTGCAAAATACAGAAAACAGACAAGCGTCACCGCTTCAAAAAAAGACACATGCGTATCGTTTTTTTCTGCCGCAGACTTTACCTGCAACAGCAAACGGTCAAAATCCTCTTCCGCAATCGGAAAGTTATCAATGCGGATACGTTCCCGAACGTTCACCAAATGCGGACTTGTATAAAGCCCCGCAGAAACGCCGTGGGCTGTCAAAATATTTGCCAAGTAAAAAGAGGTCGAGCCTTTTCCATCCGTTCCCACCACATGAATCGTGCGGAACTTTTTTTCGGGATGTTCCAAAAACTCGAGCAGGCGCTCCATGTTTTTTAAATCACCTGTCATTCCAAGAGGCGCTAGGGAATGCAGATATTCTATACCAGCTAGATTCATGAAAGCATTAAAGGATGTCTCGATTCTGAAGAACGCCATGCGAAAGCGTCAAGCGCCGAAACGGACTGTTCATGTAAAAGTCCGGGTTGTGCGTCGCCATCAAAACCGTTGTACCGCGAGCGTTGATTTCCTTGAAAATCCTGAAGACTTCATTTGCATTTTCCGGATCGAGATTACCCGTCGGTTCGTCCGCAAGAATCAGGTACGGATTGTGCACCATGGCGCGAGCGATTGCCACGCGTTGCTGTTCACCGCCCGAAAGCGTGTACGGCATAGCGAGCCTCTTTTGGGAAATTCCCACGAGAGCGAGCGCGTCAAAGACTCTTGAATTCAACTGTTTTTCAGGAGTTCCCGTAATGCGGAGAGCAAGCGCTACATTTTCAAAAACGTTGCGGTCCGGCAAAAGCTTAAAGTCTTGAAAGACGATTCCCATGTGACGGCGAAGTTCCTGGACCTGTTTTTCCGTAGCGGTTTTCGTATCGAAAACAAGGTCTTTATTGAACTGCACCATGACTTCGCCACCATGGAATTCATCAGGGCGTTCGTCCATATAAATTAACTTGAGAAGCGTTGATTTTCCTGCACCGCTGTGACCCGTCAAAAAGACGAATTCACCTTGGTTGATGCGAAGCGTGACATCGCAAAGGGCTTTCCAGTTGTCCTCGTAAGTCTTCGTCACATGCAAGAATTGGATCATGCGGAATTATTCCTTCATGCGAATTTCGATATGCACTTCTTCACGCCACTTCTTGACGAATTCGCGCAGTTTTTGATCTTCCATGTAGTTAATCGCAAACATTTCCACTTTCATGTAATCTTCGTCGAGATTGTAATCGCGGACCTGCTTCATATCATCCATACGGATCAGGTGCAAAGCATCCCCAGCCGGGAACGGTTCCGAAATTTCACCGACCGAAAGATTCGAAACGATCGGAGCGAACGTCGAGTCCACGTCCGTCTTTTCAAGCCAACCGAGGCGACCTCCGTTAAAGTTCGTTTCCTTATCGGAACTGAACTTTTTCGCCGCTTCCGCAAAGAGCGTATCCGTCGTCAAAGAGGTACGTAGAGAGTCTGCAAGCTTCATCACGCGAGCGGTATCTTCTGCCGTAGGAATGGTCTGCAAAAAAATCTTCGCCGTGCGAACGCCATCTTCCTTGCGACCGATGACGCGGATAATCGTCCAACCGCCCTCTGTCTTTACAGGCTTCGGCGTATAGGCACCGTTATCAACCGTCTTGATGGCACGTTCGTAAACCGGATCCAAAAGACCTTTTTGGAAGTAGCCGATATCACCGCCCTTGGCCGCTGTAGAATCCTGCGAATGATTCTTGGCGAGAATTTCCCAGCTCATGCCGTGATCCAAGGAATCGATGAGCGATTCAGCGATTTTCTTGACCGAGTCCACAATCATCGGGCTCGGTTCAATTTTCAAAGCGATATGCGCAAGGCGCATGCAGTTGTACTGACGAGGAATGGAATCCTTGTAATGTTCGTAGAATTCAGCGACTTCCTTGCGGGTCGGTTTGATTCCACCGACGTAACGCTGGCGGATACGGCCAATCGTCATCTGTTCCCGAACCTGTTTTGCGAGGTTTTCCCGGTACTGCACCATGCTCATGCCGAGCTGTGCACGGATCGCGCGTTCGAGGATTTCCATGCTAATATTCTGACGCGCCGCGAGATTCTGCAAATGTTGCGTCACACGCAGATCGACTTCGTCGTCGGTAATCCGAATCGAGTCGCGGTCCACGCGCGAAAGCAGAACCTTGTCGTCAATCAGGCGGTCGAGCACAAACGCAATCTGTTCCTTTTCCGATTTTTCCGAGGCTTCTGCCGTATTCTGGAACTGATAGAGGTTTTCCATCACTTCGGAACGCATGATCGGCTTGCCGTCGACAATCGCGGCGATGGATTCAAAAAGTTCCGGAGCTGCGAAGAGAGAACTTGCAGTCCACAAAACGAGAGCGATTAAATTTGATTTCTTCATAAGCATTCTCAATGGGTCGCGGATTTGGCAATTTCTTCCGGGTAGACGAAAATCGCCTGACGCTTCTTGATATCATCCTTAAAGTTCGCGATAAATTCCTTGCGCTTGCTGTTTGCGGCAAGAACCTGTGCAAGCTCCGCCACATCCGTAAAAGGTCGCACTGAGCCGGAATCCTGCTTAGCAAGCACGATCACGCTCTTCAAATGCTTTCCACAGGTCTTCGGCGGAGAAATTTTCCCGACCGCAAGCGTTCCGAGTTCTACACTCGGGCAGTCAAACGGTGCAACCGTCACCGAATCAAAGGTTTCCACTTCGCGCACAAGCCAGTTCTTGGAAGGTGCTTGCGTAATCACCTTGCGCGTCGCCGGACCGTAGTACTGCCAGGCCGTCGTTCCGCTCATGTACGTCACCACGGCAAGGTCGTAAACATCCGATTCCAAAGCAAAATTTTCAGGATGCGCATCGTAATAAGCGGCGACTTCCATTTCCGAAACCGAAATCGTATCCGTCACCTGAGCAAAGTAAGCTCCCAGAATGATCTTCTTCTTGGCGTCTTCAATCAGGCGCTTGATTTCAGGACGTTCGTCCACCCGATCTTCCAAAGCACGTTCATAAACCGATTCACGGGAAATCCAATGCTCCACTCGGCTAGTCCGCTCTTCGATCGAAAGGGAGTCCCAGACTCCTTCTGCCTGCATTTCGGACAATTTCAATTCCGAATTTTCCACACGGGCAAGAGTCGGGTCCGAAGCCGAACCTGAAACCTTGCACGCGACAAGGCCCATCGTCAACAAAAGGGTCGGTAAGAGTAAAAAGCGCATCGCTTCCAAATTAGAAAATTTGGATCTCAGCGACTCTTGAATCGTGCCCGAAGTTTCAAGAGATCGTCCCTTTCGACCTTTTCTTCGGGAGCCTGGGCAAGGAAGGAGCGTTTATAACGCAAAAGTTCAAAGTTTTCAAGCAGAATCTGGAGCGAAACGATCGCATCAAAGGAATCCGCATCCGAGCGCACCTTTTCGGCGAGCGAGAGCGTGTCCCGAGCATTTTTCAACTCATGATCCTTCAAAAAGCGGCCAGCAAAATACGAGGAAAATTTTTCGCGCAGATTCTTGACGGTCGGAAGCGAAAGCCCCTCTTTCCATTCGCCCCATTCCGAAGCCTTTTCGGGCAAGACAAAAGCGGAAATTAGCCGCAGACGAGCGTAAAGGTTTTCTTCTGCAGCTAGGCGAGACGCCAACTGGAGAAGTTTTTCCGAGACCTTTGTTCCTCGACGGAACCCGACGAACGCTTCGCGGAAAGCGTCCCACGCCCGAACAAAAGCGGTCACGCCGAGATACGAAGCGTCAAAGACCAAGCGGAAAAGCCCTTCGCGGGAATTCGTTTCCGCGGTTGTTTCCCGGGACGAAATATCGGCAAAAGAGCGCACCTTGCGTGATCGCGCAAATTCAATTCCGGAGAACCGCGCAAGCACTTCGTCCAAGTAATCGACGGTAAACTTTTCCTTTTCCGCATCCGTCATCGCAAGCAAAGAACGCAAAGCCCAGCCCGATTCATCCCTGCGATTGAGGAACGCAAAGCGGGCTTCAAACAAAGACTTGAGAGCCGAATCTTCTAGACTCACCAAGCGCGTTCTGCGATAGAACCTTTGCCAAAAATCCGCTTCTTCCGTCTGCATCGCCAATGCGCCTTGCGGCTTCCAACCGTAAGAAACGCCAAGCACAGGCATCGCCAAAGCCGCTTTCTGCACCAGCGGACGAACCGCATCAAAGAAAATGCAGGCGCCCCATTCCGGAGAAAGTTCTAACGGGAATTTTTCGGAAAATTCCGAAGAGGTGATAGACAAATGAAGCATCAGATGATGCTCGTTTTGCGGATTCAAAACCGGAAGCGCAGCTTCGGAACTTCCAAAGCTTTCAAAGGCTTCGTACAACGAAATGAGCGGAGACTTTTGCGGATTCCTTTCGAGAAAATCCACGAAGCGGTCGTCCAGGTCATCCTTCTTCTGTTCGAGCTTTTTACGGTCACCCTTGGGCAGTTCACGAATGAACGCTTCCACCATCCAGGCTCGCCATTTCGAAAGCTCATGGGCAAGAATCGCTGGGGAAAGTTTTGGCAAAAAGTCCGCCGGGATTTCAAGAGAAAGACCGTCCCAGGTTTTACTTGAATCAAAGACGAGTTCCGATCGAATTAGACGGTCGAGAATTTTCTGAAATTCGACAACGCCGCCATGTTGCGCCGCCTTGCGCTCTTCTTGCGCCTTGGCAAGCTTTTGACGGTACGCCGCCGCAATGACCGGATTGTTCTTGAAGGATTCAAAATGTTCCATCCCCGTTTCCGAAGCGTGGAACCAATCCTCTTCTGTATAACGGAGCGCCTTGTCCGTATTCTTCGCAATAAATTCTTTTAACGTCTGCAGGGAGAACACGCCCGGAGCGCGTTCCATCAAATAATCCACCTGCAGATCATCCGACGGACAAATTCCCCAACGTCGCAAACGCACTTCGCTCGCACGCAGCGCTTCCAAAACGCGTTCATTGTGCTGCATAAAGGGAAAAGGCCTTGGCATATTCCCTTCGACGATCGCTTCGAGAAAGAAAATCCGCGCCGCTTCTTCTGGATTCACGCGTCCATAATCGACGCGGTGCGAACGGGAAAGGACCATGCCGCGGAAAGAAACCTCTTCGACCGCTTCCACAAAGCCACGTTCCGGATTCCAGCGCGGTTCAAACCAGCGGTAAGTACAAAAGTCCTTGGCGACCTTGATGATCCACTCCGGCATGATCTCCGAAGCTTTCGTCAAAAAGACGCGGCTCGTTTCACGGACTTCTGCCGAAAGCACAAACTCCGGGAACTTTCCAGCGAGATCGCTTCCCGGGAAAAGGTAAGCATCACGACCGCCGACAAGACGGTAGCAACCATTATCGCGATCCCTGCGTGCAACACCACCGAGGAATCCCGTCAAAAGGGCAATGTGCAAATTATCGCGGTGAAAGGAATCAAACGGACAAACATAAGAGCCGAACTTGACCTTGAGAATGCGAGAGAATTGTTCGTAAAGATCGATCCATTCGCGACAGCGCAAAAAATGCATAAAATGCTTTTCACAGTACTTGCGAAGCGCATTCCAAGTGGTACCGTTCCATTCCCTACAAAAACCATTCCATTCCGCAAGGAAGGTCAAAAAGTCGCTCTTGTGACCGCCCATGCCCTTGTGCATTCGACGGGCTTTTTCCTTCATCGGTTCTTCCGACGGGAAAAGCCTTGGATCCTGAATGGAAAGCGCCGAGCAGACGATAATCGCCGGTTGCAAAACGCCCGCGTTCCGCGCCCTTAACAAGACGGCAGAAAGTGCGACATCCATCGGCAGGTGCGCCATTTCTGCGCCAAAAAGCGTCACACGCGCACCGCGTTCCACGCTCGAGAGTGCACCGAGTTCAAACAGCGACTTGTACGCGCCACGGAAAGCGGATCTCGGAGGCGGCTGAATGAACGGGAAATCTTCCACGGAAAGGTTCAGGCTGCGGAGTTGCAGCACCACATTCGAAAGGTTTGAACGGCGAATTTCCGGTTCGGTAAATTCTTCGCGGTCGTTAAAATCTTCTTCTGTGTACAGGCGAACGCAAACGCCCGGTTTGACGCGACCCGCACGTCCTGTACGTTGACGGGCGCTCGCCTGTGAAATTTTTTCCACCGGAAGTCCTTGGATACGCGTCTGCGGATTGTATCGCGAAACACGCGCCATTCCCGTATCGACCACATACGCAATTCCCGGAATCGTCAAAGATGTTTCCGCGATATTCGTCGCGAGCACAATGCGCGTCTTTCCGGAATTTTGAAAGACCTTTTTCTGTTCCCGAGGACTCATGCGTCCAAAGAGCGAAAGCACGTCAAACTTTTTATCGTCGAGCTTTTGAATCAGTTCGGCGCTCAAATCCTGAATGTCGCGTTCTGTGGGAAGAAAACAGAGCAGGTGATCTTTCCGTTCTTCTTCCAAAGCAAGAATCGCATCACGAGCTTCTTCGACAAGGCCCGAATCGCCTTTGCTCTTAGAGGAATTCTCTTGCGGATCGGCAAAGATGATTTGGACCGGGAACATGCGCCCTTCCGCTTCGAGAACCGCCGAATTTTCATAAAACTTTTCAAAAAGTTTGGCGTCAAGGGTCGCACTCGCAATCACCAATCGAAACTCCGGGCGTTCTTTTAATACGCCCTTAAAAATGCCGAGCAAAATATCGATGTTGAGCGAGCGTTCATGCGCTTCGTCGACCATGATTGCGGAATACATTTTGAACAGGCGATCCCGGCGGAATTCCTGCAAAAGGATACCGTCCGTCATCACTTTAATCGGAGCGTCTTTAGGACCTTCTTCCAAAAAACGGATTCGCGTCGAAACAAGATTTTCATCTTTCAATTCTTCACGCAAACGGTCTGCGATAGACATCGCCGCAAGTCTGCGGGGTTCCGTCACACCGATTCTGCCACCAGCCGCAAGACCGCTTTCGAGCAAAAACTTGGGAACCTGAGTCGACTTACCGGAACCCGTGTCCGCTTTGACGATTACGACCTGATGTTTTTTTAAAAGCTCCAAAAACTCTGCCCGCTTTTTGACAACGGGAAGATCCGGATATTCGATTTTCAGCTGTGCATAATCCGCGGTCACAGGCGATCGATAAAGTCAGAAACATCTTTACAGGTTTCGAGGTCAATGCGGAGATTGTCCAAATCTTCCTGCGAAATCTTGTCCGTTTTCATATTCTTTTCTGCGGAAGGCGGTTCGGGATGCGGAGCGGATTGGAGCGCTTCCAGCTCGCTTGCTGCTGCCGCTTCACGCACCTTATTCAGCAGCGGGAAAATGTCATGATGCATCTCGGCGCTTTCACGCAATGCATCGACGACGCGCGTCAACTTTTTGCGAAGCGTGTGAAATTCTTCACGATCGAGTTCAAAAACTTCCCCTTCCATCGTAATCAACGGCGATTTGCAACGACCGCAGACACAGACAACCAGAGAACTCTTTTTCCCATGAAGCGAAACATCCATCTCGTTTCCACAATGTGGGCATTTGATATGCATTTTTTCCATACCTTACAATGTACTTTTTTTATTCGAAAGGAATGGATTGTATCCAAAAAAACACCGATTTAAGCAACGACCGGGGCTGTCACTTTTTTATACCGCGAAGAAGTCGCCACGAGAGTCGAAAAAAGCACGGCGACGCTCCCCACAAGCAAAGCGATTCCAAGCGTTTGGAACGTATCCCCAACGCCCACAAGCGGCGACGCGATGCTTCCCATCATAAAGCCAAGCGCTCCCATCAAAGCACTCGCCGTTCCACCATTCGCGCGTTCCGTGCGCAAGGTCTGCGCCGTCGCTGGAGGCTGCAAAAGGCCAAACGCAAAGAGCAGCACAAAGAGCGAAGCCTCAACCCAAATCGGTCCCGCCTTGACAAACAAGAGCGAGAACGCAACAATCGAAGCGATGACCAGCAAAACAGCACCAAAACGAAGAGCCTTCAAATCCTCGCTAAACTGACTCGAAAGCGCACAGCCAACACCAATCCCGACCGCATTCAGCGCAAAAACAAAGCTGAACATCATCGGCGAAAAGCCATATCCTACCTGAAAAATAAAAGGCGATGCCGAAATATAGGCGAACAAAACAAAGCTCGACGTCACAAAGATCATCAAGTTCCGCACGTATTCCCCATTTTTCAAAACCTTACCATAAAGTGCAAAAGTCGAGAGCAAGGACTTTTGAGAGCGGCGGCGCTCCGCAAGCGTTTCTGTAAAGCGAAGAGCAAGTCCAAGAAGCACAACACCAATCACAAGTAGGGCGACAAAAGTTCCCTTCCAGCTCGTAAACTTCAAAAGGATTCCGCCAAATACAGGCGCCGTCACAGGGGCAATCCCGTTAATCGCACTCACAAGTGCAAGGAATTTTGAAAGCAGTTTTCCGCGAAAAGAGTCCATCGTCACCGAACGAGAAATCACAAGACCGCCAGAACCCGCCATACCTTGAAACAGACGGTACAGATTAAAGCTCCAGATATTCGGTGCAAAAAGGCAAAGAAGAGTCGTCACCAAAAAAACGACAAGCGAAGCGATCAGCAGTTTTTTCCGCCCAAACTTATCGCTGATCGGCCCCACCAAAAGCTGTCCACAAGCAAGGCCGAGCATGCTCATGGTAAGGCTCATCTGGACCGACGAAGCGCTCGCGCTAAAGTAATCCGTAAGAGACGGAAGCGCCGGCAAGTAGAAGTCCGTAACGAACGGTGCAAACGCGGTCAACATGCCAAGCATAATCGACAAATAGACGTAACCGTTCGGATATTTCTTTTGTGTGGCTGTCATTTTTACCTCTTTAAAACAAAAAAAACAACGATTTCCTTTTGCAACTGGACTTACGTTCGTTACAAACAGCGCGTTGTTTTTGTCGAGCAATGTAGAAAGATTTTTGAGAAATTCAAACGCTGCAGGAATCGTTTTTCGCACCTTTTCCAAAGAATTCTTTATAATTTTTTGCCCATTGCGCAAGAGAGTTTCATCACATTGGAAGCTTACTTTTTTGTGACGAAGTTGCCGTTTTTTATTAAATTTCAAGAATTTGTGCATCGCACGCAAGCAATTACATATAGATTTGTATCATACATTGCTTGCGTTTTGTATTATCAGGAGATGGCTATGCCTCAAAGAGTTTTTTTGCGTTTTTTAGCTGTGCTACTGCTTATCGCAGGATTGGTTGCAGCCCAACCACTTGAAGTTTGGATTATGCCAAACGGAGCAAACCCGCAGGGAATGCTCGAACAGCGTCTTGCGCTTTTTGAACAAGAGACTGGCTTAAAAACCAAGGTGAAAGTTCTTGACTGGGGCGAAGCCTGGAGTTTGATCACCTCCGTCTTGGAAGGCAAGCAAAACGCGCCGGATGTTTTGCAGCTCGGCACTACCTGGGTTTCCTATTTCGCCTCTCGCGGCCAGCTGGCAAAACTCGATGCCTATCTCCCCGAAATCAAACCAGAGCGTTTTATGAAAGTCAGCTGGAAGACCACCGGTACGGATGGTGATTCTGCGACCTATTCGATTCCTTGGTTCATTGACGCCCGCGCTCTCATGGTGAATAAGTCCATTTTGGCAAAAGCCGGCATAACCGCCAAAGATGTGGCAACCTATGAAGGTTTCTACCAATCCTTAAAGAAGATCAATAATCTTAACCTGCAGAGCAAAGACGGATTCAAGATTCGAGCCTTCGCATTCCCGGGCAAGAGCGACTGGAACATTCCGCATAACTTCGCTCCGTGGGTTTGGTCCGCAGGCGGATCCTTTGTCAAAAAAGATGATCATGGAGCTTGGCATTCTAACCTCCTGGACCCGAACACGATTGAAGGCATCGCCGCTTACCTTAACTTCGTGATGGATTCCCTGGTGGATAAGGCGAATTTGCGACACAATACCGCACAAATCGTTCAACTTTTTAACAATGGCGAACTCGGTTTCATTCTGAACACGGCCGAACTCGTGATGCAAATCCGTTATGAAGCCGCCATCGGCGGTCTTGCCGCTTCGACAATCAGTGCCGATGGCATCGACATCATGCCGGTTCCGGCTGGCAAGGCGGGCAGCGTCTGCTTCATCGGTGGAAGTAACCTTGCCATCCCGGCTTCCAAAGCGAAGAACGCCAATGCAGTCAAGCTTTTGAAATTCCTCATTCGCGACGACAACCTGCACGCTTATACAAAGCAAATCGGATTCCTTCCGCCTGTTACCGACGTTTTGAATACGTGGGCAAAGGATTCTTCTTATAAGGTTTTGATCGATCACTTAGAAGACGGTCGCAACTACCCGAACATTCCGGAATGGACGCTTGTGGAAGGCGCATTGATCAATCTCTTTAGCGACATTTGGGGCTATCTCGACATCGGAGGTCTCTATTCCGAAGAAGCAATGTACAGCACGCTTTTAACTCACAACCAAAAGATCAACGATATCTTGCACGCTCCGGCCAATACGACTCCTCCCATGCGGTTAGACGAGTTCCTCGCGCTTTGGAAAAAAGTCACCACACATCAAGTCAACGCTGTAGATTCTGTGAGTAAAACTATAGATTCAGCAGAAGCAAAAGATGGTTCCAATAAGCAAATCGGCTTTACCGCTATCATTTTCCTTCTCGCCGTATTCTCCGGCTTCATTGTAACGATCATACGTAAACGGAAAAAATAAAGGTTTAGTCTAATGTCAAAAGGTACAGGCAACATAAAGAGTAATATCCCACTAGTAAACACCATCGCTTTCCGAAGCTTGATGGCGTTTGCGCTTGCGTTCTTTGTCGTACTTTTCGGCGGCGCTATCTTTATGATTTCCAATCAATTGAATCTTGTTAAAAAAGAAGCCCAGGAACAGAATAAGCTTTCTCTGCATCAGGTGATGACCGTCATCGAAGGGCAATACGACTTGTTCTTGGGACGCCTTACCCTTTTGGCAACAACTCCCTATATTGAAAACCAGGACCCAACAGAATCCGGCGGATTCTTAAAAGGTTACAATGTGGCTCCGCTCTTTATTCCAGGCGAACACGTTGTTCTTTACAATTCCAAGCATGAAAAGGTTAGCGACAACTCCATGGTCGGAATTGCGCGCGTCAATACCGCTTATCATGAACTCAAGGACTTCAACGCCGTAGAACCGCAGCATCCTTACATTTCTCCACTCTTCTGGGAACAGCACACTCCGAAAAAGATTGTCGCTGTTCTCGTCGAAAACCGAGCAAAAGCCAACGGCTTTCTTGCGGCCTCGTTCTCGTTCCGCCGCCTATGGGAAATCTTTGAATCTTATAAGTTGGGCAATAAAGGTTTCTTTGTCATCGTCGATGAAAGCGATGTGATCGTTTACCACCCGAACATTCGCCAATGGGTAAACGGACAGGCCAGAGCTCAGGATCTGGGACTGGAATCGTTCAACGCGAAGAGCTTTACCCCATCCCAACCGAACTTCACCTTGATAGACGGCGAGGAATACCTGGTCAATTACGAATACAATCCGCGAATCAAGCTCGGCGTTCTCGCCATTCAGCCGATGAGCGAAGTGGAAGCCTCCGCAAAAACCTTCAGCAAGATTTTCTTGTACATCGGCATTATTTCCTTGATCGCAATTCTCATCATAACAGTTTGGATCTTTTACCGCATCGAAACCCCGATACAAGCGCTCATCAACAAGATGCTTGTAATTGCAGACGGAAACTACGAAGAATCGAGCGGTATCACGAGCACCAAGAACAATGAAATTCACGTACTCGCTTGCGTGTTCGACAAAATGCGCTTGACTATCCGCGAAAAAATGTCCGCACTCGCCGAGCACCAGGCTAACTTGGAACAGGAAGTTTACAAACGCACAGAAGAACTCGCCAAGGCAAATGAACTTCTAAAGATGATTTCCCGCACGGATGAACTGACACAGCTCCCGAACCGCCGAGACATTCGCGAAAAGATCAGCTATGAAATTTCCCGTTTCGACAGATCCAAGCGCAAGTTCTCGTTCCTCTTTGTGGACATTGACAAGTTCAAGGACATCAACGACCACTACGGGCACATCTGCGGCGACTTGGTGCTGAAAACCGTTGCCGAAACGATGAAGAAAAGCCTGCGCAAGCAAGACATCGTATCTCGCTGGGGCGGTGAAGAATTCCTCACGCTCTTACCGGAAACACCTCTCGGCGGTGCAAAACTTGTCGCAGAACGCCTGCGCAAAAAGATTGAAGAAACCCAAATCAGCTTTGCCAATCAAAGCTTGCACGTGACCGTTACCGTGGGCGTCGCCGAATACGACGAACGCTTGGGCATGGATCACAGTATCAACCTCGCGGACCGCGCCCTCTACGAAGGCAAGCAGACCGGTCGAAACAAGATCGTCCTCTTCAACCCGGAAGATATCAGCGAAGACGATTTGAAGGCAGCCAAAGACGAATTGAAATACGCCAAGGGCCAGTTCAACAGCGAAAATCAGTCGCCTCCCACAGGCGAGCAGGATTCTTCGAGCAAAGAAAAAGACGCGTAAAATTTCACAAGCAAAGAGAAAAGGCGGTGCCATGCACCGCCTTTTGCTTTGAAATTTGAAGAAGAACTATTCCGCAGCTTCTGCCGGATCGGAATCGGTTTCAACGACTTCTTCCGGTTCATCGGAAAGAGCCGGAGCGTCTGCGTTGCCGAGAAGAGCATCCGCATTCACACCGATGAGCTTGTTCGACTTGTCGAAGCTTGCGACGATGTAATAATCGCTGTTCCAGGAAACCGTGCGGAGCTTGCCCTTACCGTCCGGAGATCCCTGAACCTTGCTCGAGAAAATCGACGGGTTTGCGAGGCGCTTTTCGAGAATGGCAAATTCCTTGGAGTTTTTCACCTGCATATTGGCTGAGCAAGCAAGATTCCAAAGGACCGCATTGTTTTCAATGACCGAGTTCTGGCCTTCGACAATGTTCGTCGCCTGCTTGTAATAAGCATTGGTCTTTTTCTGGTAAGCTTCTTCAGCCTGGGAAACGTAGTTACCCTTCTGCATCACGAGAAGGCCTGCCACTGCGACGTTCAAGGCCAAGGATGCAATCGTAAACACTTTCACTTTAGACGCCATAATTCCTCCTACTTTTCCTTAAAAGAGAACGGAGCCGGAGCTTCGACCTTGAATGTTGCAGACGGAGAGAGGGCGACGAGTTCCTGGTTGTCGACAGAAACAAACTTGCCACCCTTGAACGTGAACGAAACCTTGCAGTTTTCACCACAAGAAAGGGTCGTCACTTCACCAGATGTCTGCGGATTTAAAAGCTTGCCTTCGTCGAGAGCTGCGACGCGAGCGTCAAAAGCCGACTTGGAAAGATTCTGCGCAGTCGTTTCGAAAGTGAGCTGCCAGATCAGATTTCCCTTCTGGATGAAATCGTTCTGGGCTTTCACCGTCTTCGCAACCTGATCCGTGTAAGCCTTTGTAGCCACCTTGTAAGATGCCTGGGCTTGTTCTGCATAACCGCTCTTGAGAGCGAACATGATGACGAGCAATGCCACGTTAACCGCAACAGAGACCGCCAAGATGAGTTTCATCTTTTTCGAATCCATACGCTATAATTCTCCTCAAATAGAATTGATAAGTATAATGTATATTTTCGCCTAAAGAAGAAAAGGGAAAAAAATGCAAAAAAGTCTTTCCGAAGCCGTTTTCGAAAACTTAAAAGAGCTGATCAAGGCGAAAAACGCCGCCCACGAGTCCATGTTCAAATTCCATTGGAAAAAACTCTGGCCGTTCAGCCTGATCTTTCCGCAGGTAGACTTTATCCGTATCGAGCGCTTTATGGGCGAAGTCAAGGATCAGGCCCTTGCCCAAAAGAAGTTCATCGAAAACAATTTAGGGCAAGCCTTCCCCAACGAAAAAGACTTTTTGAATGCAGTTCCCGCATATATCGACGCCTTGGCGGTTTCTTGCGATAAGCTCGCCGTCATTGCCCGTTTTAAGCAGAATATCCTTGAAAAAACGCAAAGACGCGACGTTTTCGGTTTCAACAAGCTTTTGACGGATTACCAGAATGCCCAATCGGACCTTGTGCGTGCAGGCGCCTTTGTGCAAGTCGCCTGGGGATCCTTAATGGCGACCAAGCAGAATTCGGAGAAGATTCAGACGCCATAAAATCTTTTGCGCAAGGCTCGCCTTGTTCTGTTCTAAAAGGGCGGTCGAATTGTGCGCATGTTGGCGATATTCCAAGAGAGGCTCGTTCAAGAAACGTGCCTTTTTTGTTTTTTCCGCACAAATTCCAATCCACTGATCGTGCATCGGAAGACCCTGAGGGAATGGAAGTGCTAAATCGAGGAGTTCCCTGCGAAACGCCATGCAGCAGCCTGTAAAGCTGTTTTTGAGCACATTTGCCCAGATTCCATGCCACGGAGGGCGCACTTCAAAGAGGCGCTTTCCCTGTTCCCATTTTCCCGTTGCATTCTGCGCATAAAAGTAGGCATCATGCAAAACGCAGCTAACCGTTAAATTTTCAAATTCCGCAAGAACCTTGGAAACTTTATTTTCGAGCCATAAATCGTCCTGGTCCGCAAGAAAAATGAATTCTCCCATTGCCGAAGCAAGAGCCCTTTCCAGGTTATAGGTCGGGCCCAAGTTTTTTTGTTCAGGCGCAAGAACCTTGATGCGGGAATCGTTCAAACCCTGGATGATTTCAAGCGTCGCATCGGAAGAGCCGTCATCGGCTATCAGCACTTCATCTTTGAGCGAGAGCTGCGAAAGAATGCTCAAAAGCTGTTCCCGAATAAAGGCTTCCCCGTTGTATGTCGCCATGCAGACTGAAATCATATTTTCCGCCTAATACTTCAAGAACTTTCGAGGAATCAAAAGTTTGGGAAGGTGGATCCAGAAAGCGAGCGATGCGTTCGAAAGCTTCGGAAGCATGCGCAGAGCTTCTCCCTTTTGATCGTAAGCGAGCGATGAGAACCAGCGGGTTTTCCAAAGGTTCACCGCTTTGCGGTAAGCGGCATGGGTCTTGTACTTTTCAACCACCGCAAGAATCTGTGCATAGATAAAGTTTAGATTCTTGTGCATCGAATTCGGAAGAACTCGGTAATGACTGCAGACCGTTTTCAAAATGGGAATGTTTCCAAAGCGGTTCGAAAGGGCAAGCCACGCCGGAAAATCTTCAAAGCGAAAACTTTCATCGTAGAAGCCGACTTCGGCGAACTTGCTTTTGACAATCATTTCCGTGGAGCCGTTCAATTCGACGCGTCCAAGCAGAATGTCTTCAAAAGAAGCTTCCGTCGCACGGTCAAAACGGGAATCGGGTGAACCTTCGAGCGTTCCATCGGGAAGCATATTCACAATTTGCCCGGCGCAGGCAGGCACTTGAGGGTGCGATTCCAAGAAGCGGCTCTCTGCTTCTAAGCGCCCCGGAGCCATGATGTCGTCCGAGGCGAATGTGCAAAAGTACTTTCCGTGCGAAAAGGAAAGCAGTTCGTTCAGGGTTTTGACGAGACCTTTGTTTTCGCGGTGCTTGTAAAAGAATCCGAATTCTTTAGAGAGCCTTTCCAAAATTTGCGGACTTTCGTCCGTGCTTCCGTCATCGATGACGATGAGTTCAAATGGAACGCCTTTTTGCGCCATCACGGAACGCACGGACGCTTCGACGTACGGCGCGTGATTGTAGCTTGAAAGCAGCACGGAAACTAAAGGTTCTTCCATGAAAGTCTCCGCAACAGAATCAGCAGGGCTACAAAGCAAATCCCATTTTCAACGGCGTAAGCAGCAAAAGGCGCATGGTAGCCCAAAGAAGCCGAACCCAAAACCGTCAAAACGGCGAACAAAACATCGGCAGCCACTTCCACAGAAAGGAATGCCACCGTTTCTTTCCGCGCAACGAGCGCAAGGCCAAGGCACCAGCAGCCCGCCTTAAAGAAGTCTCCCACAAACTGCAACGGGATCAGTTCCTTTAACGGAAGGAAGGTTTGCGATAGCGCAATCACCACCACATATTCACGGAACCAAAAGAGAATTCCCACCGCCAAACCGGCAAGCGCCATGACGCGCAACAAAAGTCCGCGAAGCGTTCTGTAGAATTCTTCAGAAGAAATCGCCGCCGAAAGACGCGGAAGCAATACAACCCCTAAAATCGAAGAAAAACCGACATTGAAAAAATCCGAAATACGCACTGCGCCCTGCCAAAGACCCGCCGCATCCCAACCGAACTGCTTTGCCAAATAGGAACGCACAAACATATAGAGCACAGGAGTCAGCACCATCGGCACAAGGCCCATCCACGCATAACCTCGCCAAATCTGGGTATTGCTCTGGATCATCGCACTAAAACGCTTGTAACGGAAACCGCCTTTTTTGGCGTTCCAAATCGCAAAAGCGCAAGAAAGCAACGACTGCGTCGCCACGGCGCTCAACACCGACAAGGATCGCGTCTGCACCATGGCAATCACCCAAACACAATTCAAGACCGAAGAAATAATCGTGATCGAAGCCCAGCGCTTATAATCCGAAAGGCCATTCATCACCGCCTGGCAAATCGTCGTTATCGAAAGGGCGATCATCCCCGGAATCGCAAAGAGAATCGCCGCCTGCAAAAGACGCTTCGGCACGCCTGGGAAAAGGGTCTGCAACGGAGAAAAAAAAGCGAACAACGCAAAGAAAATCGCCGTCGCAATCGACGCGTACACGCTAATTCGAAATCCGCCGCGCCAAATCGGGCCCAGTTCCTTTTCCTTATCCTTGTAACGGGCGGTGAGGCTCACCCAACCGTTCTGCAGCGCAAGGGAAGAAGTTCCTTGCCCAAAGGTGATCAGGTTCTGCAACTGCCCCACAGCCGCAAAGCCGACTGGCCCCATGATCGAAGCCAAAAACTTATTCGTGATAAAAGCGCAAAGAATGCGAATCGCAGTCGCAACCGCAGAACCCGCAGACTGTTTCCAGAATCCCGAAGATTTCATAGATCGTACTCGTAAATATCGTAAGCGACACCACGGGCCGCACAGATTTCTTTTTGATGCACCAAGCCTTCGTTCAAAACGCGCCCCTGTTCTTCATTCGAAGTTCCCCAGTCAAGCCAGCGGACTTCGGGAAAGGCATTCGTTTCGTTCATCATCAAAAAATCCATCGCATTCAAAGAGCGTCCTTTTGCAGAACTCGCCAAATACTGCGCATGGGCAACCTGGCTTGAAATGTACACGACGCTTCCCGAAAGAAGTTCACCGTTGAGCGTCACCGTGTAAAGCTTGATATTCTTTGGAAAACGGCTCGAAAGAAGTTCGAGTTCTGCCTTGGAATGGACCGGATGCGCTCCGTGCCCTTCTTGCAGGCAGCAGTCGAGCAGGTCCCAGAATCCGCTAAAATCCTTCGATTCCGCGAATAGGAGTCCTAAGCGATTTCCCTTGTTCAGGTAATACTTCTTTTTAGAGGAAGGCTGTGTAACCTTCGGCTCGATCGTGCTTGAAATCAAACGGGCGCGGATTCTCGCATTTTTGCGAAAGAGCCAGTACAGATCTTCTTGCGAAGGGCGTTCCGCATAAATCCACGGGAGCGCTTTGTAAATCACCTTCTTCGCCCCGAGCTTTTGAAGCTCCGCATCGAGCAAATCAAAAAGGCATTTGACATCCATTGTCTTTACCGAAGCGTCTACAACGAATCCGCCAAAAGTAAGCCCTGCATGGGAACTGAAAACGCCCTCTGCATCGAGAGTGCCCGGAATCACGGCACAGATGTCATTTTTTTTATAAAAGAGAAACGAACAGTCCGGAAAACGGTCCGCATGGTAATCCATGTAGTTACGGTCAAAAAGGAAATTGCCATTGCGGGATTTTTTCGCAATGAAATCGTTCCACTTTTTAGCATCAGCGGCTGTGTAACGTCGAACGGTAATCTCAGCCATGGGAAGCGACCTCGTCCAAAATTTCTAACGGATCTATCTTGCGAATCACTTTTGCCGGAACGCCTCCGAGAACGACATTCGATGGGAATTTTCCCGAGACAACGGCTCCTGCCGCAACCACGGAATGTTCCCCGATTTCAGTTCCCTTGAGAATCGTCACATTGTTACCGATCCAAACATCATCGGCGATTTTGACCGCAGCCCGTTTTGGAGTCGCCGATAGGCGCACATTCGGCAAGACTGTATGAAAATCCGAATCGTAGATTTCAACTCGCGTACCGATTAAGACCTTCTTCCCAATCGAAATGCCCGGACCTTCGGCAATCGCTACAAAATGATTGCCCACCCAGGAATCTTCCCCGATTTGAATGAGAGCTTCTTTTGTCCGCGGATTCACAAAGACATACGAAGTCCAGAAGTCCGTATCGAAAGCGAGTCCCACGTGAACATTCTTTTCAAAGCGAACCGTTCCCGCACCTTGAGCGAGCAGCGGAGACGCAAGCCGAGGAGAACCTTCCACTTTTGCATCGGAAAGGACGCGGTAAAAAGCCTTGCGCGAAAGCGCAGCCGCTTTGCGGACAATTCTACAGATGAAACGCATTCACAGCCTCGATGACTTTCGAAATTTCGTCTTCGGTCATTTGCGGATACAGCGGAAGACTGAGTTCCGTATCCGCGATTTCTTCCGCGATCGGAAAGTAGAGTTCCCCGAGTTCCCCGTAAGCACTTTGGCGATGCGGCGGAATCGGATAATGGATGAGCGTACCCACGCCCGAATGCGTCAAATACTCTTGGAGCGCCTTGCGGTAAGAAGTCCGAATGGCGAAGATATGCCAAACATGTTCGCCGGGTTTTCCTGGACTTGGAAGCGTCACCAGCGGATTCGAAATGTACTTCATGTAACGTTTAGCGATCTGCGAGCGTTTCGCGTTATCCGAATCCAAGCGAGGAAGCTTCAAAGAAAGGATTGCCGCCTGCAATTCATCCAAGCGGGAATTCATTCCTTTGAACAAATTCACATACTTTTGTTCGCTACCGTAATTGGCAAGAGCGCGGATCGTCTTCGCAAGTTCCGCATCCGAAGTCGTGACAGCACCGGCATCGCCAAGCGCTCCCAAATTTTTACCCGGGTAAAAACTAAAACCGGCCGCATCGCCAAAAGATCCTGCACGCTTGTGATTTTCTACAGCACCGTGCCCTTGAGCGGCATCTTCTACTAAAATCAAATCGTGGATCTTTGCAAATTCCGAAAGTTCCTTGCCCGGAATCGCTCTTCCGTATAAATCGACCGCAAGAATCGCTTTCACCTGCGGATTCCATACGCGCTTGACGCCTTCAACTGAAAGATTGAGCGTTTGCGTATCCGGATCGGTAAGCAGAGGAACAAGGCCCGCTTCACTAATCGAAAGGACCGATGCGATATAAGTATTCGCCGGGACAACCACAAAGTCCCCGCGATTTAAACGGCCCATTTGAATATACGCTTTGAAAATCAGAGTTAAAGCTTCAAGACCGTTTGCAACGCCAATGCAGTATTCCGTTCCGCAGTATTTGGCAAACGCCTTTTCAAATCGTTCGCATTCCTTGCCACGAATATACCAACCGCTCTTGACCGCATTTTCCAAAGCCTTGGAAAGTCCCGGTTCAAAAGAATCCGTCACCCGTTTCAAATCCAGATAGGGAATCATTTTCCCTCCCGAAGATTTTCTGCATAAGAAAGGAAGCGTTTGTAATCACGGATGTAATCCGCTTCCTCATACGAATGCGAAGCTAAAACAAGGCAGATCGATCCCGAAGAGAAATTCAATTCTTCCGCCCAGACTCCAGGTGGCACATACACGCCGTAGTAAGGTCTGTCCAAATGGATGATCTGTGAATTTTGACCGTCATCGATTTTGGCATCAAAAGCGCCCGAAGCGGCAATCAGCAACTGGTGACATTCCTGATGCGCATGACCGCCGCGGTTTTCTCCGCCCGGAATATCGTACAGGTAAAAGACCCGGTTGATTTCAAACGGGACATCCTTAAAACTTTCCACAGGCGTCAAAGACCCGGAGCGTTCCGTGGTCCGCGGAAATTCGATGTAGCGGCATCCGCCTAAAAGTTCTTTCATTGCGCCGCCTTATTAAAATCTTCAAATTCCCAGATGTAATCATCGGGATCATAAGGTTCCGAACTGAGCACGAGCGCCACGGAATTCGTCGAAAAATTATCCAAGGTGCGGTAATGCATCGGCGGAATATAAAGTCCGTAGTAAGAGCGTCGCAAGGAGTGGCGCACTTCTTCTTTACCGTTGTGCAGCACCACGTCAAAGCTACCCGAAAGCGCAATGATCAGCTCTTGCTGTTTCTTAAAGGCGTGGCTACCGCGGCGCTGTCCACCGGGGACATCGTAAATCCAGTAGCAACGGCGAATCTTGAACGGAATATGATTTTCCGATTCGATAAAACTCAAATTTCCCCGATCGTCGAGGATCTTGGGAAGCGAAAGAATCTGCGGTATCTGAGTCTTATCCATACAAGTTCAAAATATAAAAAGGCCCGCCGAGTGGGCGGACCTTTTTAGGCGTAAAACGCAGATTAACCGACGAACGCACGTGCATTCAGGAAGAGCTTCATCCACGGAGCGTATTCGCCCCAGTCTGCCGGATGCCAGCTGTTCTGAACGGTGCGGAACACACGTTCCGGATGCGGCATCATGATGAGCGCTCGGCCATCCTTGCTCGTGAGGCCCGTGATACCGAACGGAGAGCCGTTCGGGTTCAGCGGATAACGTTCGGTGTACTGATGCTTGCCATCCACGTAACGGAGGCTCACGAGACCCGTCTTGAGGCAGGCTTCGGCAGCTTCACGGCTAGCGAATTCCGCGCGACCTTCTCCGTGCGCCACAGCGATCGGGAGAACGGAACCCGCCATGCCCTTCAAGAGCACAGACGGCGTTTCTTCGATCTTCAAACTGCTGAAGCGAGCTTCAAAGCGTTCAGAGAGGTTCTGCACAAAGCGCGGCCAGTGTTCTGCTCCCGGGATCAAATCCTTGAGGTTCGAAACCATCTGGCAACCGTTGCAGACGCCGAGCGTGAACGTATTTTCACGGCGGAAGAATTCTTCGAATTCCTGACGGGCTTTCGCATGGAAGAGAATGCTCTTAGCCCAGCCTTCACCTGCACCCAGCACGTCTCCGTAGCTGAAGCCGCCACAAGCGACAAGACCCTGGAAGTCCTTCAGGGAAATCTTGCCCGAAAGAATGTCCGTCATGTGAACGTCAATGGATTCAAAGCCCGCGCGGTCAAAGGCGGCGGCCATTTCGACTTCACCATTCACGCCCTGTTCACGGAGGATCGCCATCTTCGGACGGCTTTCGTAATCCTTCTTTACAGACACATCGAACGTGACCTTCGGAGAAATACCGGGATCGTCCTGTTCGAGCTTCAACTGATATTCGCTTTCTGCGCATTCCGGATTATCGCGGAGAGCAGCGATACGACGGGTCGTGTCGCTCCAAATGGAGCGGAGTTCCGAAATACCGGCCTTGTAATCGCCGACGATAAATTCATAAGAATCGTTCAGCGTACCGACGTCCGTGACGCAGTCGCCGAGACCTGCTGCAGCAAAGGCATCCTTCACCGCAGAAACATTTTCGTCTGCAACCTGGAGGACCGCGCCGAGTTCTTCGTTGAAGAGAATTTCAATCAGAGAGCCCTTCAAAGCGGAAACGTCGAGGGTCACGCCCGTGTGACCGGCGAAGGCCATTTCAAGGGCCGTGACGAAGAGACCTCCATCGGACTTGTCGTGGTAAGCGAGAATCTTCTGAGCCTTGTTGAGTTTCTGCACCGTTTCGAAGAATGTGCGGAGTTCCTTCGCATTGTCAACGTCCGGAGCGGTATTGCCGAGTTCGCAGAAGACCTGTGCCGCAATCGATGCACCCATACGGTTCTTGCCGCGAGCGAGGTCAACGAGAAGCAGGCGGGAAGCCTTCTTCTGAAGCACCGGAGTAAGAGTGATGCGAGCATCGGCAACCGGAGCGAATGCACTAATGACGACAGAAATCGGAGCCGTCACATTGTGCTTGCCCTTTTCGTCTTCCCAGACAGTGCTCATGCTCATGGAGTCTTTACCGACCGGAATCGTAATGCCGAGTTCCGGACAAAGTTCCATACCGATGGACTGCACTGCTTCGTAAAGATCGGCGCCGTCGCCTTCGTAATTCGGCGAAGCCATCCAGTTTGCGGAAAGATTGATTCGACCCATGTCGTCGATGCTTGCCGCAGCCATGTTCGTCAAAGCTTCTGCCACAGCCATACGAGCACTTGCAGCCGGAGAAATCAAAGCGACCGGAGCACGTTCACCAATACTCATCGCTTCACCTTCATTCGAATCGAGAGTTGCAGTCGTCACGGCGACATCAGCCACCGGAACCTGCCACGGACCAACCATCTGATCGCGAGCGATCATACCCGTCACAGAACGGTCACCGATTGTAATGAGGAACGTCTTATCGGCAACGCTCGGGTTTGCGAGGACACGCTTTGCAACGTCACCCACGGTCTGCTTGTCAAGAGTCAGCGTTGCAGAAAGCGGACGCTTGGCGGAATGATTGTCGCGGATCATGCGAGGCGGCTTACCGAGAAGCACGTTCAACGGCATATCCACCGGCGTATTGTTAAAGTGGGAGTCCGTGAGGGTGAGTTGCTTCTGTTCCACAGCCGTACCGACAACGGAATACGGGCAACGTTCGCGCTTACAGATTGCGTCGAACACCTGAAGCTTGTCCTGCGGGACAGCAATCACATAACGTTCCTGGGATTCGTTACTCCAGATTTCGTACGGGCTCATTCCCGGTTCATCGTTCGGCACCTTGCGGAGTTCGAATTTACCGCCGAGACCGCCATCGTTCACGAGTTCCGGGAAAGCGTTCGAAAGCCCACCCGCTCCCACGTCGTGAATGAAGGAAATCGGATTTTCCTTTTCGAGAGCCCAGCAACGGTCGATCACTTCCTGACAACGACGTTGCATTTCCGGGTTCCCGCGCTGCACGCTTGCAAAGTCGAGGTCTTCGTTACCGCTACCGCTCGTCACCGAGCTTGCAGCACCGCCACCGAGACCGATCAGCATTGCCGGGCCGCCAAGAGCGATCAAAGCGTCCCCCGGATTGATGTGACCCTTGGAAATAAATTCTTCCTTGATGTTACCAAGACCGCCAGCGAGCATAATCGGCTTGTGGTAACCGCGGACTTCCTTGCCCTTCGTCGAAGGAACTTCTTCTTCGAAAGTACGGAAGTAACCGAGAATGTTCGGACGTCCGAATTCATTGTTGAAAGCAGCGCCGCCGAGCGGGCCTTCGATCATAATATCCAGCGGAGAAGCGAGACGGGCTGGATTTCCAAAATCCTTTTCCCACGGCTGTTCATATCCCGGAATTTTCAAGTTCGAGACGCTGTAACCCGTGAGACCGGCCTTCGGCTTTGATCCGCGACCCGTAGCACCTTCATCGCGGATTTCACCACCACTACCGGTAGCGGCACCCGGGAACGGAGAAATTGCCGTCGGGTGGTTGTGCGTTTCAACCTTCATCAAAATCGGAATCGGTTCTTCGTGCCAACCGTACTTGTTCGTCTTCGGATCGGCGTAGTAGCGGCCCGCCTTGGCGGCACCGTTCATCACAGCAGCATTATCCTTATAAGCGGAAAGGATATTCGTCGAATGCATCTTGTAAGTATTCTTGATCATCTGGAACAGGGAAAGATCCTTCTGTTCCCCGTCGATCGTCCAAGCGGCACCGAAGACCTTGTGACGGCAATGTTCGGAGTTCATTTCTGCGAACATATAGAGTTCCACGTCCGTCGGATTGCGCTTGAGAGCGGTAAAGCTTTCCACGAGATAATCGATTTCTGCCGAAGCAAGAGCGAGGCCCATTTCCTTGTCGGCACGTTCAAGAGCGAGACGGCCTTCCGTGAGGATTGGAACTTCCACGAGCTTCTTCGGTTCTTCATGGAGGAAGAGTACGTCGAGCTGATGGAAAGCCTGGAAAACCTTCTGGGTCATGCGATCGTGGATCTTAGCCTTGACCTTTTTCGAAACTTCTTCGGTGACGCCGCCGTTGAAGTCCACGTAATAAGCGACAGCGCGTTCAATGCGCTTGATTTCAGAGAGACCGCAGATGTGAGCGATATCCGTAGCCTTGGAGCTCCACGGGCTGATGGTTCCCGGACGCGGAGCGACAACAAAAAGAGAACCTTCCGGATCCTTCGCTTCAAGCGACGGACCGTAGGTCAAAAGTTTTTCGAGAGTGGACTTTTTTTCAGAAGTGAGGTCGGATTCAAGATCAACGACGTGAACGAACTCCGCATAAATTCCCTTCACCGGAAGGGATTCCTGTTGAAAATCAGAGAGCAGTTTTTGAACTCTGAAAGAAGAGAGCGCAGGCGAACCGCGAAGAATAATCATAAAAGCTACCTTGTGCTAAAGGTTTGTGACCTCGCAAAAGATAGCTTTTTCTTTGTTCAGGAAATGTTATAAATATATTAGAACCAGCGCCAAGTGATGCCGAGATTCACGGAATCATGGTACTGGGAATCTTCATCGATATCCTTGTCGTAAGCGACTTCGACACCGACGCTCAAGACGATCAGCGGAGCAATCGTCACATCGAGGTAATTTTCCCACTTGCCGTCGATTTCATCCACTCCGTGGAAGTTCACGAAGGCCCAGAGACGGGTTCTGAAGGACGCGAGGGAAGAAAGTGCTGCCTTGTATTCGGTCACGCTTTCAAGACCCGGTTCGTCCTTGTACTTTTCGAACTTTTTCGTGTCCTTGTCATCTGCATAGCCGTAACCTTCAGAAATGGTCAAGCGGTTTGCAAAGGCGAGGCTCTGTCTAAAGTTGTCGTTCGGGACGTAAGCGACACCGAGCATCTGGGTGAAGTAAGCCGGGTCCATGAAGCAAGACACCGCTGTTTTCACATCGTCGTCATCATAGGTATAGCTCTTGGTGAACTGGGATTCGAAGCGGAGGCCTGCATACGGTTCAAACGGCTTAAGATCGTTTTCAGCAACGGTCGTTTCAATGAAAATCTTATCGTTCGTCTTACGGGTACCCGTGCCCTTCATATAGGTCTGGCCCCATTCGAGATTGACAAGGGTACGCCAGTCAAAGTGGGAGAAGTGACCGATCACATCAGCGTCGTACTTCAGAATCCAAACGTTCGTGTTGACACCATCAGCTCCATTCTTCCAGTTGCTGTAGTGATGACGCGTGAACTGAGCAGAAGCGAGAACGTCTGCATTCCAGTTCTTCGGAAGAGCGTCGGAGAACATGCCGTCTGCAGCAAAAGAAGCAGAGGCACAGAGAGTGATGGCTGCAGCCAAGAGTTTGATTTTTTTCATAGTATCCTCAAAATTAATTTCTTACGAACAAACCGTAAAGCCACTGTTTTTTGCAGTGTGACGCATTTCAACTTCTGTGGCTTTCGTCCCCTTGCAATTTTTTGCCCTTCGGCTAAATCCTAACGTTTCTTTTTTTTCTTTTTCGGAGGGGTGTAGTTCGAACCGATCGGGACACCGCCATTCTGCTTTTTGGCAAACGAACCGATTTTCTTGAACATCGCCTTCATATCTTCGAACTGGCGAAGCACCTGGTTCACACGGTTGATTTCCGTGCCAGAACCCTTGGCGATACGGTTCTTGCGGCTACCGTTGATGATTTCCGGATGTTTGCGTTCCTTTTCGGTCATCGAGCTCAAAATCGCTTCAACGTAGACCATTTCCTTTTCGTTGATCTGGTCGAGCGGAAGCTTGTTCAAGCCCGGAATAAGACCGAGGATATCCTTCAAACGGCCGAGCTTTTTGATTGTGCGAAGCTGACGGAGGAAGTCATCCAGGTCGAACGTATTGTTCAGAATTTTTTTCTTTAGATCCTTGGCGTCACGTTCATCGATCACGGACTGCGCCTTTTCCACGAGAGAAACGACGTCACCCATACCGAGGATACGGCTTGCCATACGGTCCGGATGGAACAGGTCGATTTCGTTCGGTTTTTCACCGACACCGATAAAGCAGATTGGCACGCCCGTGATCTTCTTGATCGAAAGAGCGGCACCGCCACGCGCATCGCCGTCCATTTTGGAAAGGCAGACGCCCGTAAAGTTCAAGCGTTCAAAGAACGTCTGCGCAACGTTCACCGCTTCCTGACCGATCATCGCATCGGCAACAAAAAGAATTTCTTCCGGATGCACCGCTTCACGCGCCTGCTCCAATTCCTGCATCAACTTTTCATCGATTTGCAAACGGCCTGCGGTATCGTAGATCACGACATCAAAGCCGTTCTTTTCCGCATATTCGTAACCGTGCTGGATGATTTCAACCGGATTGCCTTCGCCTTCGTCATACACCGGAATACCGATAGACTTACCGAGGACCTGCAACTGCTTGATAGCGGCCGGGCGATAAACGTCTGCAGCGACGAGAAGAGGCTTCTTCTTGCGTTTGCTTCTTAAATAGAGAGAAATCTTCGCGGCAAAAGTCGTCTTGCCAGAACCCTGAAGACCTACCATCATGATGCCGACAGGAGGCTTGCCCGACAGAGCGATTTCCTTGGTCTCACCGCCCATCACCTGCACCAATTCGTCGTGGATGATTTTCACGATCTGTTGGCCCGGTGTCACCGAAGTCAAAACTTCGGATCCCATCGCCTTTTCCTTCACGGCCTTCACAAAGTCGCGGGTCACATTGAAGCTTACGTCCGCTTCGAGGAATGCGCGGCGTACTTCACGGAGGGAATCCGCGACGTTTTCTTCCGTCAGCGTCCCCTGTCCACGCAGGTTTTTAAGAGTCGATTCAAGAGATTCGGTCAGTTGCGAAAACATCATAGTGGATGGAAATATAGCAACTAAATTTTACGGGCGAATTAACCCATCTTCAAATCTTTCTCCATCTTCAAGCGAACGATCATTTCGTTGTAAAGATCTACCAGGCAATCTTCAATCGTGATCATCGGTTTCCATCCGAGTTCCATGATCTTTTCCGGATCGCCGATCAAAAGAGGAATGTCCAAAGTACGTTCTTTCGAAGGATCGAAGCGAAATTCCACATCCGCACCCGAGATATCGACGAGCATTTCCGTGAGTTCGCGGAAGGTATAAGATTTACCGGAGCATATATTGTAAACATCGCCCGGGTTCCCCGCCTGCAGCACCTGAATCAAGCCACGCGCCACATCGCGCACGTCCAAAACGTCGCGGCTCACGTCCAGGCTTCCCGAATAAATGATCGGTTCTGCACCGTACTTTTGAATTTTGACAAGCTGGCTTGCGATCGCCGGAATCAGGAAGCGACGGCTGTGGTGCGGACCTGTAAAGTAGAACGGGCGAATCGTCACAATGTGCATGCCATAAGCATTCGTAAACTGGTTCCCGAGAAGCTCCATGCAAGCCTTGGAAGTCGCATATGGAGTCAGCGGATTCGGCAGATCCGATTCCTTGCGAAGAGTCGTCAAAAGCGTTCCCATGGTACGGCCATAAACTTCACTGGAGCTTAAAAGCAATATTTTCGCTTCTGGTACAACCTGGCGCGCGGCTTCGAGAAGCGTCTGCGTTCCGAGCAAATTCGTAGAGAGCGTTTCATAGGGCTTCTTGTACGAGAGTCCCACGCTCGACTGGCTTGCCAAATGGAAGATTGCACGTGGCTGCACTTCCTTCATAACGGCTAGAACGTCCTTAAAGTTCAACAAGTCGCCCGTACAGTAGGTGACGTCGGCAACCTTTTGCCAAGGTTGTGGCTGTTCATCGCTAAAACTGTAAAGTTTTTCGCCGTTTCGCGTGACTGTTGCAAGGATATGGAAGCCAAGCGCTCCCGTTCCGCCCGTTACCAAGATACTCATGCATTCACCTCCGGAAGGATCGCTTTCCAAGCTTCCTTCACCAAAGCTTCTTCCACATTTGCGACTTTCTTGACTTCACCGATCTTTGTCGGGAGAATGTAAACGCGCTTGTTCTTTTCGACCTTCTTATCGACGCCCATCGAATCCCAGGCGGCATTCACATTCACGCCATCCACAGTTTTCGGGAATCCATAAGCATTCAGAAGCGCCGTCTGGCGGTCTTCTTCTTCCTTCGAAATCATGCCGAGCATGCAGGCGAGACGACCAGCCACACGCATACCGAGGCTCACACCGATTCCATGCGAGAATTCGTAATGATGCAGGTTTTCAATCGCATGACCGAACGTGTGACCGTAATTCAAAATCGCACGCAAGCCCATTTCCTTTTCATCGATACCGACGACTTCCGCCTTGATTTCGCAGCTGCGACGCACAATGTGCTTCATCGCTTCGGAATCGCGGGCGAGAATCTTCTGCACGTTTTCTTCCAAGTACTTGAAAAATTCGGCATCATAGATTACGCCGTACTTGATGACTTCGGCAAGGCCTGCCAAGTATTCCGTATCGGGAAGGGTCGAAAGCGTATCCAAATCGCAAACGACCGCCTTCGGCTGATAGAAGGCGCCGATCATATTCTTGCCTTCCGGATGGTTCACCGCCACCTTTCCGCCGACCGAGCTGTCGACCATCGAAAGAAGCGTTGTCGGTATCTGAATAAAATCAATACCACGCTGATACGTCGCAGCGGCAAAACCCGCCATATCACCGACGACACCGCCCGAAAGCTGAAGTAAGCAGGACTTGCGGCTATAGCGGCGGCGCAGCATAAACGTGAACAGCTGATTCAAGCTGTTCAAGTTCTTAAAGATTTCACCGGCGCGGAACTTAAAAGCAGGGCAATCTCCCGCTTCATGCTTGAGCATTCCCAAGCTACGGGACTGCGCCTTCGCAATCGTCGTATCCGTCACCACAAGGAAGGAATCCTTTGGCATCAAACGGAGACCGTTCAAAAGCGTCGAAAAATGCGGGATAAGCTTATGGCCGATAAAAATCGGATAATGCGAACCGCCGGACGGTTCCACATAGACTGCACGATTTTCCCAGAACTGAAGTCCGCGGAGCACTGCAGAAATCACCTTTTCTTCGGAATCGTTCGTGCTTTCGACGCTAAAGTCTGCCAGCGCATAGCGCGGTTCGCGTTCGGCGAGCATCGTCTTGATCTTCACCAAGCGTTCTTCCGGAGAAAGGCCCGCCATCAGCGGACGCGTATCCTTGCGGCCGATGCGTTCCGAAAGAACTTCCGGAGTCGCCCACAAGCGAACGATCAAGCCCGTTTTACGGATTAACGAAACAACCGAAGCCTGGGTCAAAGTTCCACCGCCCAGGGCGACGACCTTCGGCTTTGGATCTGCTGCGATTTCCTGGATTACGTCGAGTTCCATTTTACGGAAAGCGACTTCGCCTTGAGTTTCAAAAATTTCGGAAATACTCTTGCCTTGACGTTCTACAATCAAAGCGTCCGTATCGATCAGCGGTGCATGCAAGCGTTCCGCAATCGCACGGCCAATACGGCTTTTGCCGCTTGCCATAAATCCGGTAAAGTAAACCGTTTTCTTCAACGTCGTCATCACTCTCCCTCCGAAAGGCCCATCGCGGTCTTCATTTCGTTCACATCGGACTTTTTACCGGGGAACCAAAATTCAAAACTTTTTGCACCCTGATGCACGAGCATAGCGCTACCGCTGACCACCTTGCAACCCGCTTCTTTCGCTTCGCGCAAAAGCTTCGTTTCTTTCGGGTTGTAAACGATGTCGCAAACGGTAAACTTCGACGAAAGCATTTCTTTCGAAAGCGGAGACGCGTCCACATTCGGAGTCATACCTACGCTCGTCGCGTTCAGCACCAAGTCGAGATCATCGCGGATCTTTGCAAATTCTGCAAACAGCACACAGCCAACCGCAGGTTTGTCCGGAAAAGCCTTCGAAAGTGCATCCGCAAGTTCCATTCCACGTTCCGCATTCCGCGAAACGATCGTCAGTTTGGAAGCGCCTTCGACAAGCATCGCATACGCAATCGCGCGAGCGGCACCTCCGTTGCCAAGGATCGCCACGCGAGAACCTTTCACCGTTACACCGTGTTCTTCCAAGTCACAAAGAGCTCCATACGGATCCGTCGTCGTTCCGAGCAGCTTACCGCCCACTTCGCCGTTTTCCCAGTAAAGCGTGTTCACGCTACCGGTAAACTTCGAAATGTCCGAGAGGCCGTCCAGGAATTCGCCGACTTTTTCTTTGAAGGGAATGGTAACATTCGCGCCGATAAATTTCATCGCGCGGAAGCCTTGAATCGCCTTGCCTAAATCGGCAGGCTCTGGGGATAGCGGCACATACGCCGCATTCATGCCCAGCTTTTCAAAAACCGCATTGTGCATACAAGGGGACTTGCTATGACCGACAGGGTTTCCGAAGATGGCGAGCAGTTGAGTACGTCCATCAATCTTTTTCACATCAATAAATATAAATGAAAATAGGGATTCCCGTTTGGGAATCCCTACTGAATTTTCACTTGCACACTTTTATCGGGCGTTCAGGTAATCCAAGACCTTTTTCGTCAAATCGTTTTCATCCTTCCAGAAAAGCACCGCTCCCGTGGCACGATCCACCACCATATCGTAACCTTCTTGAAGGGCGATTTCGGTCACCGCCTTTTTAATGAGCGCGATAATCGGAGCGCTCACCTTTTCATTTTCGGTGATGAGTTCGCCCGTTCTGCCGTAAACGCGGTCGATGAATTCCTTCAATTCCGTGTTCTTTTTGGCATAATCGGCTTCGAGTTCATTGCGCTTTTCGTCCGAAAGCATCAAAGCCTGCTTATCGAGCTTTTCCTTGATCGCAGCGAGTTCCTTTTGCAAAAGGTTCGCTTGCTGTTCCCATTTTGCCACTTGGCGATCGTATTCTTCCTGAGCCTTTTTCGTGCCCTTGTACCCTTCAAAAATCAGCTTGGAATCGACGTGCGCCACGCGCAGGCCATCTTCCGCGGAAGCGGTGCCGCACACGAGAAGTGCGGCAAAAAGAATGAGGAAAAGTTTCTTGACGTGCATTAGAATCCCTGACCGATAACGAAATTGAATTCCATATCGCCGACGCTTGTACGCTGCAAACCGGAGTAAGTTTCACCAGGATCCAGCGGCCATGCGAAGTCGAAGCCGATAATACCGAGCATCGGAACCACCACTCGGAAGCCGAAGCCGAAGTCTCGCTTGAGGCTCGAAGGATCCCATTCCGTCAGCGGATTCGGCTGATTCTTGGAAACCTTCGTGTCCGGGTCATAGCGCTTACCGAAAACGTTACCCGCATCAAAGAAGAGCGGAAGCAGGTAGAACGTATTCGGGACAATACCCCACTGGATTTCTGCACCGATGTACTGGTAGCTACGGCCCAAGCGACGATAGCCAATCGAGCCCGAACTATAACCGCGCATCATACCATCGTAACCGAGGACACCACCCATCTGGTACAAGGTTCTGTACTGCAGCGGATCGCCCACCATAATACCGTATTCGTTTGTCAAAGCGAGAGCCACGCGATCGCCGATGAGCGGGAACCACCACTTCACCGTCAAGTCCGTCTTCACAAAGTTGAAATGACTGCCAATCACTTCGTCAGCCCACTGCACAGACAGCACATAGCGGGAACCGTCCGTCGGGAACTGCGGCAAATTCTTGTCGTCGCGGATCAACTTGAAATTCAAAGCGGATTCGATACCGGAGTAGCGGATAAGGCTGCCGTCCACGTTATCGCCCTGCTTATTCATCATCCAGCTGTAACCGATCTGACCGTAGAAGTAGTCGTCCGGCCACTTCAAACGCTTACCGACATAGATCGTACCACCGTAACGCGTAATATCCGGATCGTTATCCTGATTCCACCAGGCATAGCTCAAGCTTGTACCAAGAGTAATCGGATAATCGAGGAACCAAGGTTCCATAAAGCTAATCGAGGCACTCTTCTTGTCTTCACCGTATTCCACGTTGAAAGACGCGCTCTGGCCATCACCCATACAGCAGTTCGGAATCGAAACGCCGAGAGTTGCGGTAAGACCATCACTCTGGCTGTAGGCAAGGCCCGCACTGAACTGACCCGTACCCGCCTCCTTTTCTGCAACCTTAAAGATCAAGTCCACATCCTGATCGCCGACGACCTGGATATCCGGATAGACCATGTCAAAGTAGTTCAGCTGCATGATTTCACGGAAGCTACGTTCCATCGAAGACTGGCGGTACGTGTCGCCCGGGAACAGACGCACTTCACGGCGAATCACCTTATCACGGGTCTTCGTATTTCCAATAATGTTCACGCGGTGGATCTGGGCCGGCAAACCTTCGCGCACCTTGTATTCCAGGTTCACAATGCTGTCGTTCACAAATTCACGCGTTTCGTCGTACTGTGCAAAAAGGTAACCCTCTTCGCGGTAAGCCGAAATAATACCGCTGCGTGTCGCTTCATAAGCGTAATAGTCAAAGACTTCGCCGCTGTCGAGGTAAACATAGTGGGAAAGCATCTTATCGGTCAAGATTTCATTTCCGGTGAAGTGCACTGCACCCGTGTAATAACGACGGCCTTCGTTAATGTCGATGTAAATGCGCACATACTTGGAAGTGATCACGCTGTCATACGGAGTGAGAGCGCCAAAGGTTTCTTCCATCGTATAGCGGGTCAAAAGCTTTTCGTCGTAACGGTTACGCTTGTGCTTTTTCATCAACGAATCGATTTTCCGGTTCTTCCAGTTGTGGTCCTTCGGAAGGTTCTTGATCCATTCCTTGCGGAGTTCTTCGTATGTAATGATGCCGTTCAAAATCTTAACGGCGGTTTCTTCATCTTGCACATTGTACACCGGCACTGCCTGGGAGTACGGGTGGAAGTTCGAACGGTGTTCGCGGTAGTAGTGCGCGGACTTTTCCTGAACTCGGCCTGCAAGACGGTTCATGATATTCGCTGTATCCGCAATCGCCTGGTTCAACTGGCCATAGAGGAGCGTGAGCTTTCGCCCCTTCGGAACCGCTCGCCCTAAGTAGAAGTTACAGCTCGAATCCGGCAGATATTCCGCACGGTATTCCTTGAGTTCCGCATCCAAATAACCGAAGTGACGGATTGCATTCAAAACCGAATCGCGGTCCGCTTCAAAAACCGCTTCCTTGAATTCCCCATCGCCCCACCAGTGGGTGCGCTTGGTGACCATGTGGTCGGTAATGTCTGTTGCCGGAACATGATCGTTACCCGTAATCACAATGGAATCCACCTGAACCTTAGGACCTTCACGGATAATAAAAGTCACATCGTTTTCATGGTCGGAAACCGGCGTTTCACGGAAGCCGACTTCCGCAAGCAGATAACCTTCTCCACGGTAATAGTTCAAAATGTTCTGGCGATCGCGTTCAAGACCGCTCTTGCTGTAAACGCGGCCCTGCAAAAGGTTGATCTTCAAACGGACGTCTTCTTCGGAGATTTCGTCGCAACCTTCGATGAAAATGGTATCCAAAGCCGGAAGTTCCACAACGCGGAAGACGAGGTCCACCTTATTTTCGTTACCCGGCTGATAGTCCACCCAAGCGGTTACATCGTCGAAATATCCGGTTTCAAACAAATCCGAAACGCTCTTCTGCACCTTCTCTGTAAAAGCAGAAGGAGGAAGCACTTGGCCATCACGGACGCTCACACGGCTGAGCACCGAGCGCTCATCCATATTAATAAGGCCTTCCGCTCGCACATGACGCACAGTCGTCGGCGTCGTATATTCTTCTGGCACATCCAACAGCTGCGCCATCGAGAAAGCGGTCAAAACGAAAAGAAAGGTAAGAACACGAAAGAACAAGAGGGTGGCACCTTTTTAAATAGGGGTAAAATCGTTCCCAAAAATACAAAAAAACGCTCGCGGAAAGCGAGCGTTTTTAGAATCCGCCTTGAATAAGGATTACTGACCGAGATACTTACGGCCAACGCCGAATTCATCCTTATATTCAACGTAATCCGGAACAAAGCCATTCGCATAATTGAACATGACATTCACAGAGCACTGGAATTCGTTCATGAGCTTGCCCTTGCCGGTGAAAGGCTTCTGCTTCTTTTCGATCTTTTCCTGGCCCTTCTTGCCGACGATGACTTCCGCTTCGCACCAACCCTTGCCCACCATCTTAGCGAAGACTTCTTCACCCGTGGTAGAGACGAGCTTGATCTTAGACGGATCGAGTTCGGTGTTGTTGCCGGTCGAAGCCCAGAACTGGAGTTCGCCCGTAAGGGACGTTGCAGAAATGCTGATGGACGGGAAAGCCATGATATAGCCCCACTTGTCGACGAGCGGGGACTTGTTCGGAATGTTTTCACCGAAGATGAGGAAGTACGGACGGGTAACGATACGGCTCTTGTTATGAGCAGCCTTCAAATCCGCATTGTTCGGGGCGATAAGTTCGATAGCGAGGAGGTTATATTCCTTCACGACCGGATCATCCTCTTCGAGAGCTTCCGGGAGAGCCTTGGAAACGTAGACGTTTTCAGCCTGAGTACGGAAAGCCTTGACCTTCGAAACGTCGCCGCCGAGGCGAGTCAAAAGGGAAATGGAGGAGTCGATCTTGGCAAAACCGTCGATGACAGTGCCCAAATCAGCACCTTCCGCAGAAGCCTGGTTCAAACCGACAGCGGAAAGGGCTTCACCGATCTGGGCAGCTGTTTCCACGTTCTGCACTTTACCGATGTTCTGAAGAGCCTGTTCAAAGAGACCGTGAATGAGGTCGCTCTGCGGATCCTTCTTACTTTCCATTTCAGCGCGCTTGGCGAGGGCGAGGGTGAAGTTGTCGTAGAATTCATCGGACATCTTGCCCTTTTCCTTGGCGGTCAGGTAAGAATTGATGGCGTTCTGATAACGACCTTCTTCGAGGTAGGAATCACCGCGTTTTTCGTTAGCGCCCTTGCAGCCAGCCAAAAGAAGTGCAGAAGCTGCCATAAGAACGATCAGTTGCTTAGTTTTCATTTTTAACCCTTTATCCGGAAAAAAATAAGTTTGAAGTAATACCCTCTGTAATTTAATTAAATATTTTGTATACTGATACTTAGCGTTCGTAAATAATTTTTTTGGAGTACGCGTTGAAGTTTTTGGCCGTAAGCCCCGAAGCCGGGGAATGGAAAAAGCCGAGCCAGCTGGCTGGAGCTGTCAATCAGCTTACCCAAGCGTGTATCCGGACCGGAACCGAATCTTTAGCGATTTCCCCCTTTTATTCCCGACTTCTCGACGATTCTGTCCAATTTAAGTGCGTTTTCAAAGGTTTTGAAAAACTCCGAAACATGCCTTTTGAAGTCTGGACCGGAGAAAATCCCCTCCACGCCTATATCCGCTACGACAGCTACTTCGACCGTGAAGCGATTTACGGCGAAAACGGAATCCCTTACAGCGACAACCACCTGCGGTTTTCGTTCCTCGCTTCGGCAGCACTCGCCTATGCGGACGCAATCCATTTTCAGCCGACGATGTTCTGCGGCCATGACTGGGGTGGAGCCCTGCTCGCTCCGATTGCCCAAACGGCTTACGCAGGCATTTTCGACGATATAGCCTTTTTCTTTACCGTTCATAACATCACCTACGATTTCCATGTGACCGAAAGCGAAATCGAACGCATTGGACTTCCACGGAAAGATTTCAACATGAACGGCTATGAATTCTGGGGTAAGGTCAGCCTTCTCAAAGCGGGCATTTTCTACGCCAAAAAGGTACTGCTCCCTTCCCCGGGATATTGCGACGGCATTATCAACAACCACCTCGGCGGTGGACTTTCGGGCTTCTTACTCCGCAATCAAGACAAGCTCAAAGGCATCCAATTTGGCGTCAATTACCCGTTCTGGGACTTTAACGCCAAGGCGAACCAACCGATTGAACAGGCAAAAAAAGCGGCCCGTTCGGACCTTTCGCAAGCCCTCGGAAAAGATTTTGAACACCGCATGGTGATGTTCTGCCCTTTGGGGCAGGAATCCGGTCGCACGTCGGAAACCCTCGCCACCCTCCTTGGCGACATTAACAAGTTGAATATTTTTGTCGTCGTCGGTACAACTCCAGGAACCGCTGACTGGGATTTCTACACGCCTGTCGCAAGCCAGGAACATTCCCACATGGCGATCTTGAATACAGTCCAAGGCAGCAATTCGATTGTACGCATGGCTCTCGCCGGTTCGGACATTCTCTTTGCTGCGAACCCGACGGAACCTTCCGCAAGCATGATCTTAAAATCCCTAGCCTGCGGAACCATTCCGCTGACCGGGCACGATGTGGGCTGTGCAAACCTGCTTTCCAATTACGTCGGAGACTTTGCAACGGCAAACGCGATGCTCGTCGATGATTCGGCAGCCCCAGACCAGATGATTCGCAAGTTGAAGAATGCGGTCCAGCTGTACAGCACCAATATGGAAAGCTGGAATTACCTGGTGCGCAACGCTTACCAGTTCCGCTACGAGTGGGACCGTACGATTTCGCAGTACATCATCACACTCGGCGAAACCTAACTTCCTTTCTTTTATTCGTTACACCAGATCGTCGAATTCAGATACGGACGGATCGAGTCCACACGTGCAGCATAGAAGTCATCCGCATCCATCTGCGTGACGCCGATGACCCCATTTGCAATTCGAGCATTCAGATTTTCGGGGACGCCCCAAATGGCGCTGTAACCGGTTCCGGCACCGCCGGCGTCATAGCCTGCATCCGCGAGAATCGGCTTGCCGAGAAGCGTCGCGATTTCGGACCAAGTGACCTTGTTTCCGGCACGGATTTTTTCCAAAGTGGCGGCTGTTCTACCGCCAGATGTACTGGCATAAGTCACACGGCTCAGGTCAAAGTTTGCGTACCAAGCCGCCTGGTCATCTGCCCAAGGCGAAATGTCGATTGCGATTTGGGATGCCGGGAGGTAAGCCTGGATCGTATCGACAATCATGTTGAACAGGGCGGCCATCGTTGCATCCGGAATGCCGCCGCCGTTTTGAGCCGTATTGTCGTAAAGCGCCTTTTGATTCGAGCCGGATTCCGAGTACTGGTAAAAGTCCGGTTCGATCAGCCAAATAAACTTGAGCGTATCCGGATCGATCGCGTGAATGGATGCGTTTCCCGTCCCCACCGGGTAATGGAATTCCAAATATTCGCGGAACCCCTGCGCATATTGCCGATAGCGGTAAAGGATGGAATCCTGGAAGTAGGTTCGGATAATGTTTGCGCCATCCGTGCAAAGGTTCGGAGTGACAAAATTACCGTCTTCGCCGACGATATCGCAATCTTCGAGTCCGTGATCTTTACCGAATTCCGCAATCACGTAGGCGTAAATCATCGGTGTCGCCTGGACCTGCACCGCTACATCCAACATGCGGCTTTCAAAGCTGTTGAAGAAATCGTTATCGCCGAGCCATACCGAGATGTAATCGAGCCCGGCGTAAAAAGCGGAATCCTCATGCGAGGATTGCCAGCCCGCACCGAAGTTAAAACGGCATGGGTTAAATCCCGGAACATAGACGTAAACAGAAGAAGAGGATTCAACCGATGCGGATGAGGTTTCCATGCTTGCCGAAGAATCGAGCTGAACGTCGGGCGAAGACTCTTCTGCAACTGTAGAAGAAGTTGAGCATCCCCATAAAATGGACAAGCAAAGGGCTATGAAAAACCATCCGTATCTGCGCATTCCGCGGATCTCCTTTTAACTTACCACACACTTCCGCCCCAAATGTATATAAAGAGTTCCCTATATTTAAAATTGAAAAATTGTTTTACAAAAAAGCACTGCACAGAATGGGTGAAACACCCAAAATGACAAAGATTAGCAAAGGTGATTTTCTATATTTCGAACCGACTATGGCATCTATCATCGACGACATCACTCTCTCACAAGATGGAACAAAAGATGGGACAAAAACGCCCCGCAAGCGTAGAGCGCCGACAAAAATCGGCGGTTACACCGCAGTCAAAAAAATTGGGCAGGGTGCCATGGGCGATATTTGGCTTTGCGAAGATCCTTCGCTATGCCGTCGCGTGGTCGTCAAGCAGATGCTCCCGAGTTTACGCGGCTACGAAGACCTGATCGCCCGTTTTAAGCGGGAATGCGTGATTCTCGCCGCCTTGCACCACCCAAACATTGTGCATCCCTTTGCCCTTTGGCAAGAACGCACAGGCAAGCTCGCCCTCGCGATGGAATACGTGGACGGAGCGACTTTCCGCCAGATTTTGGACGTAAACAGCCGTCCGCCGATTTGGGTCACGCTCTATCTGATTCACGAAATTTTGCAGACGCTCATCTGCGTACACGCAAACCAGATTATTCACCGCGATTTGAAACCGTCGAACATGATGGTCGAAAAGAACGGTCGCGTGCGCCTGCTCGACTTCGGCATTGCCCGCGATGCAAATCCGGGCCAGGACATGACCCTTCCGGGAAGCGTTCTCGGAACCGCAGCCTATATGAGTCCGGAACAGGTCAAAGGCTTTACGGTTACCTATGCTTCGGACATTTTTAGCCTCGGAATTATCGCCTGCGAAATGGTGATGGGTAAAAATCCGTTCCGCGGCGAGTCCATGGAACTGACGTCCCAGTACATTCTGAATCTGCATTTGAAAATCAAGAACTTTCCACCGGAAGTCCCGTACAATCTTCGCCGTTGGATCTTAAAATGTTTGGAAAAGAAGCCTCAGGACCGTTTCCATTCGACGAAGGAAGCGGCGGACGCCTTGGCAAGCATCATGGACGGTTACCCGCGACAGCTCGACATTCCTTGCCGCGAATGGCTCAAAGCGACTATGCGCAACGAGCCTTTGCCGGAACTGCCCAAAAACTCTAAAATGCAGATGTTCAAGTTCGGGCTGATTGCAGGGGCTGCCGCAGGCGCCCTTCTTGCGACCTTTATCACCGCCCTCATCTGCAGCTAAAGCCCGTTCAAAATGGAAGCAAACTGGATAGATATCTTCTGCGGATCGATTCTTTTGATCCTCGTCGGCATTGGCATTTTTTGCGGCCTCGCCAAGACGATTGTCCATTTGATCGCTTGGATCGGCGGTGCAATCGGCGTGATTTATGCACCGGAATTGTTAGGCCCCTTCCTCTCCGAAAACTTTAGCTTTTCGGAAACAACGCTCATCATTTTGACGCGCGTCCTCGGATTCCTTTTGCCATTTATTTTGCTCCGCATTCTAGGACACTTTGTGAACAAGTTCATGAAGCGGCATTTTTCCTTGGTGAATGCGCTAGGCGGAGGTTTTTTAGGATTCATCAAGGGAGTCATTCCCTGCGCCATTCTCCTTTCGACGCTGTATCTTTTACCGCTGTCCGGAACTTTGAAAACGCAAAGGGACACTTCCTTTGCTTATGGCGTTTACTCTTATGTGCTTCGTCAGTCGGGTGCTGAACAGAAAATCATCGATACGCAAAATACGATTCGCAAAACGCTCGAAAGCAAAGTCGAAGAAGCGGCAGAAGAAGCGGTGAATCAAGCCGCGGAATCCGCCAAGGAAACCGCTAAAAAAGCGGCGGATAAGGCCGCTTCCAAAATTCAAAATTAAACAGGCAGAAAAACAAAAAAACGCACCCGAGAAAACCGGACACGTTTTTGGGTGCGGCTGATGGATGTGTGATGCTTATTTCTTCGTCGTCGAAATTTGCGTTAAGAACTTTCCGTTCGCACGAATTCCGATTATGTAGTTTCCAGCCGGAAGAGCGTCCCATTCCTGAACGATAACGCCCTGACGGCCAACGATCTGTTTGAGCACCAAATTTCCGTTTGCGTCAAAGACAGCGAGCGAGGCACGAGCGACCGGGATGCGGTAAGAGATGCCGTTTCGAGAGACGCTGAGAGCGGCAGCCTGCGCAGAACTCATCCCCTGAATCATCAAAGCTTCGCCTTCCGAATCCTCTTTCTTTTCCTCTTCAGATTCTTCCTCGCCTTTGAGGTTCTGATTCACCCAGGAGGTATCTTCGATCGTCCACTGGCGTACCCCTTCTGCATCAAATTCAAATTCATCGACGTTCGGACCGCCATCCGACATCATCGAATACAACGCAATCGTATTCAGACCCTTTTGCAAAACCACCGGAATCACAACAGAATCGTAGGTGGTCCAGTTTCCTGTGGCCGGGAACGAAACCGCGCCAATCGTCGAATCGTTAAAGACGAGATTCATCATGCGATCTGCCGAACCGCCATTTGCAAAACGGATCGTCAAATTCGCATTGCCAGCGGTTTTCTCCGAAAGGAGCTTCCATTCCCCAAATCCCGTAAGGTCATTGACGAAGTTGTAATAGCCGCTGTCGATCCATCCCGCATTCGATTCTTCATAACTTCCATAGCCATCCGTCGGATAAGCGGCATTCACCCAAGAGAGAATTTCACCCGTCGTCGAAGTCATCGCCTTGGGAATCACGGTAATGGAGCCCGTTTTGACAGCCGCATCACCTTCCCCACCGTAAGTTGTCACGGTAAATGGGAATGTTCCTGTTTCCGTCGAAGTGCCGGAAATCGCCACGGTTCCGTCCGCAATCTTTGCGGTAATGCCTTCCGGCAAACCTTCCACCTTGGCTCCAGAGCAACCCTTGTATGCATAAGAGAAAGCTTCTATCGCCTCTGTCCAAAGAACCTGCTGATTCGAAGATCCTGCGCCCTGCTTGATCAAAGTCGGGACCGTGACGCTGCCGACGAGTTCAATGTCCGGTACTGGAATTGAATCCTTGTCGTTTGCTAGCCAGAAGCCCAAATGCGGAGGCTGGTTGTAAGCGGTATTCTGCCAAGAAATTCCCAAACGGTAAATCGGGTCGTGCATCAGCGTGTACATGCGCTTTTCCGTCGGAATCGTCGTCGTGTAAAGGTAAAGCTGATTCGAACCGTTGTGCAGAATCACTTCTTCACGCCAGTCGCCCAGGATGTCTGCGGAAATATTCGGAGTCGCCTTGGTAGAATTGCAAGAATTACCTTCGAACGTAATCAGATTCGAGCTCTTTTTCGTAGAGCTGTTCCACTTGCTGATCGTGGTATTGTCGAGAAGTTCGTCATAAGTATCTCCGTCCCAGTAGATGCGGAAGTTGTAAGCCGGTCGGGAAGAAGCAATCGCCGTTCCGTTTGAATTGTAGGTGTTCCAGTTCGCCGCGGACCAGAATTCATGTCCGCGGCTCGTATTATCCACATCTGCAGAAAGACCACGGCCGTTGTCACTTGAACTGGTTTCGTAGAAAATGACTTTACCCGTTTTAGCGTCATGCAGGTTGTAGCCATAAGGCTTTTCTTCATGGACTTCCCAAACTTCAAGCCCCGGGCGATCCGGAACGAGATCACCGAAATGAATGGCATCCCCGTGACCGTAGCCGACGCGGTACATAAACTTTCCATTGTGATCGATGGCGCAGTTGCCTTCGATGATTTCATCAAAGCCATCGCCGTCCACGTCGCCAGCCGAAAGGTTGTGGTTTCCCTGACCGTAGCATTCTTGGCCCTTACTGGCGGCATTGTAATACCAGCGTTGAGTCAGATTCGTTCCGTCCCAGTCGTAAGCGGACAAAGCCATGCGCGTATAATAGCCGCGCTGAAAGACCATGCTCGGTTTTACGCCATCGAGATAAGCGTTCGTCGCGAGGAAACGGTCCACACGATTGCCGTAAGAGTCTCCCCAGTCGCTCACCTTTCCACGGCTCGGATTGTAGGCGACAGTCGCCATTTCGGCACCGGTCTGTCCGTTGAAAATCGTCAGGTATTCATTTCCGCTTAAAACATATCCTTTGGAATTGCGGTAATCGGTCTTGTGTCCGGTTTCGCCTGCGGCAGCGCCCTTGCTGATATATTTTCCAAGACCATCTTTAGTTCCAGGCGCCGTTTTCAAGGCGACTTCCGCATACCCGTCGGAGTCATAGTCGCCGACGAGCATTTGCGTGTAATGCGCACCGGCGCGAATGTTCACGCCCAAGTCAATTCGCCAGAGTTTTTTGCCGTTCAACTTGTACGCGTCGATAAAGACATTTCCCGTATAGCCCGCCTTGGAATTATCCTGGGAATTGCTCGGGTCCCATTTGAGAACCAATTCATATTCACCGTCACCGTCCAAATCGCCGACAGCGATATCATTTGGAGAATAGGTGTAACTACCACTTGAATTCGAACCGCCTGCCGGACGGTCCAAGTTGATGACAAGCTTTTGAGAAGACCAGACGGAAACGGTTTTGTCTGCGCTCTTTTCCACGCCAGCGATCACGGGTCGAACTTCATACTTTGAACTCGACGTTCCCGCCGCATCCGTGTAATTCGTCGCCCCGGTAATCGGGCTCGCGTTCACCAATTTTCCATCCCGATAAAGGTTGAACGCTACGGTCGAAGACAAGTCCGTGCCAAACAAGCGCCAGCTTAAGTAAACTCCCCCGCTTACCTTTACCGCAACCAGTCCTCGATCCAAATTTTCCATTTGACGAGACGCATTTGCTCCACCCACGAGCAAAAACGCAGAAACAACCGCAACACCAAACCCTTTCATCCTATCTCCTTTTTCGTTTTAAACTAAAACAGGCGCCCGCCAAACGGAGCATTGGAAAAACATTCCGTTGTCCGAGGACAACAGCCCTCCATTTTTGTATTATTGAGACGCTATGAAAAACATTGCGATTATCGGCGCCGGCATCACCGGCCTCTCTGCTGCTTTTTACGCGAAAAAAGCCGGAAATTCCGTTAAAGTCTTTGAAAAAATGAGCCGTGTCGGCGGTGTCATGCACACCCTCCAAAAGAACGGCTTTACTTACGAAACCGGTCCGAGCACAGGTTCCGTCAGCCTCCCGGAGGTCGTCGAACTTTACGAAGACTTGGGAATTCAGGACCTTCTCGAACAGGCTTCAAGCATTGCCGGGAATCGCTTTATTCTGAAAAAAGGCAAGCTTTGCGCACTGCCATCGGGACTTATCAGCGGTCTCACGACTCCGCTCTTCTCTTGGAAGGACAAGTTCGGAATGCCGTTTGAACCGTTCCGCAAGCGCGGAACCGATCCGAATGAAAGCCTTTCGGAAATGGTCCGCCGACGCCTGGGACAGTCGATTCTCGACTATGCCGTAGACCCGTTTGTTTCGGGTGTCTATGCAGGCAATCCGGACGTGATGATACCCAAATACGCCCTGCCGAAACTTTACAATCTAGAACACAATCACGGCAGCTTTATCCGTGGCACTATCGCCAAAATGAAAGAACCGAAGCCAGAACGCAACAAGAAGGCGACCAAAAAGGTCTTCTCCACTCAAGGCGGTCTTTCGGTCCTCGCCGAACATTTGGAAAAAGCCATCGGAAAAGAAAACTTCGTACTCGGACTTTCTCCCGTCGTCGTTCAGGAAAATGGAAAGTTTAAAATCGTCGCCGGCGAAAATTCCGTTGGCCCCTTCGACAACGTAATCTATACCGCAGGCGCAAGCCACATCTTTGAAGCGCTTCCCTTTGCACAGGAAAAATTCCCCGGCGCGAACCAGGTGCTCTACGCCAAGGTTTCGGAAGTCGCCATCGGCTTCAACAAGTGGGAAGGCGTGCCGCTGAACGGTTTCGGCGCACTCATGCCGTCCAAGGAAAAACGCAACATTCTCGGCATCCTCTACATGTCGACACTTTTCAAGAATCGCGCACCCAAGGGTGGCGCCCTTCTCTCTGTCTTTGTCGGCGGACTCCGTCACCCGGACTTTATCGACCTCCCCGAAGACAAGTTCAAGGAAATGGTTTGCAAGGAAGTCGCAGACATCATGAAGATTCCAAACATGAAGCCGGACCTCTTTGAAGTCACCCACCATGAAGAAGCGATTCCGCAATACGACTTGAAGACCCCTGTTCGCGAAGAAGCTTACAAGGGCATCGAAAAGGCGTATCCGGGCATTTTGATGGGCGGGAACGGGATCGATGGCATCGGCATGGCAAAGCGAATCGCGCAAGGACGCGAACTTGCGGGCCGTGTTTAAGCTTGTTTAGCCGTATTCTTTCAAGTTTTATTTATATTTGGATTGTTCACTCCTGCCCAGGTGGTGGAATGGTAGACACTGGGGACTTAAAATCCCTTGGCCGTTCAGGTCGTGCGGGTTCAAGTCCCGCCCCGGGCATTAAAAGAAAAAAGCCTATGATTGAATACTATCCAGACTCTATCTACTACCCGCGTGAAGCGGTTGAAGCCAAGTACGCAAAAGGCGAACTGGACAAGATCGAACAGCGTCTGCTCGGTTTTGCGGAACGTCATAAAAACCGTGTCTGGGCAATCTCCAAAGAAGACAGCGCTACGCCGAGCGATGAAGTCCTCCTCGACAATCTTCGTGCGTATCTGCTCGTCCGAGGCTCTCTGCAGCCGGCAGCCGACATGGCCGACCTGATCCAGGAGATCAACAAGGAAGTCTGGTACCGCAACGAAGAACAGAAGGGCAGGGAAAACCCGCAGGAAGTTGCAATCAACTGGGAAGAAAAGTTCGAAAAGAAGTGGCGTCAGGCCCGCATGTTCGAATCCTTCGTTTTGATCGACAAGTGCAAGGACAAGCTCGTCAAGATTCTCCGTTCTCCAGCTCCGAAGTCCGAAGACTAAGGCTTGCCGTTTGAATATGAAAAGGTTCCTCTCGGAGGAACCTTTTTCTTTGTCAAACTTTTCAAATATCAGTGCGCTGGATTTTCGCAAATGGCCTTGATTAAAAGCTGAATGCTCTTGCTGCCGTTGTAAACGTTCCAGATCGGTTCGAAGGCAACCGAGACTTTTTTGCGCTCGCGATCGATCAGCTTTTTCGCATCGGCCATTCCAAAGGCGATCGCCGGGAACACCGGACTTCCACTCTGGGACAGCTTTAGCTGCAGATGGCCGCCGCGGAGTTCGCGAAGCTTTTCCACCTGCACATTTTCGGCAAAGAGAATCGGGTAAGGATTCTTTCCGCCGAACGGTTCCAGTTCTTGCACAGCCGCCATAAAATTCGGGGTGATTTCATTCAGCGCCGCAGGAATGCGTTCCGATTCTTCTTCCTTTGCTTCACCATCTGCCTGGTAATTCTGATCGTCGGCGAGCTTTTGCAAACGTTCCCGCAGTTCCGGAATGTCGTCTTCCTTTAAGCTGAAACCCGCCGCGTTGGCGTGTCCACCCCAGCGCAAGAAAAGATCGCGCACTTCAAAGAGAGCCTTATGCCAGTTGAATCCCGGAACCGCACGAGCCGAAGCCTGGGCGATTCCATTTTCCACCGTGAGAACGGCGGCAGGTCGATTAAAGGTTTGGGCAACCTTAGCCGAAACAATTCCGATGACACCCGGATGCCAGGACTTTCCATCGACGACCAAGACTCGAGGAATCTCTTCCCCATAACGTTCCTTGACCCAAGCGATGGCTGCCATCGAAATTTCCGCTTCCGTTTTTTTACGCAGATCGTTGTACTTCGAAAGACGGGAAAGGATTGCCGAAGCGTCCGAAACCTTATCGCACAAAAGAAGTTCAAGCGCCGCATCCGGTTTATCCATTCGGCCCGGAGCGTTCATGATCGGAGCGATGCGGAAAAGCACATCCTGACCGCCGACACAGGGAGAACTTTCCAACTGACGACGGCAAAGTTCCCTGACGCCCGGCCACTGGCTGTTCAAAAGCATCGAAAGACCGCGGCGTGTCAAATAGCGATTTTCAGGCGTCATTTCGACGAGGTCCGCAAGCGTTCCCAAGGCGACCAAGTCTAGATATTTTTCCGCAGAGCCCTTGCCTTCTTTTTTTAGCAAGGCATCGATGAATTTGTACGAAACTCCCGCACCGCAAAGCGACTTATTCGGATAGCGGCATTCTTCCTGGCACGGGTCCAATAGCACATCGCTCGGAGGAAGTCCGTCGCCCGAAGGTTCGTGGTGGTCGATGACCATCACAAGCATGCCTTGAGACTTGGCATATTCAATTTCTGCATTCGCAGTGATGCCCGTATCGACAGTCAAAAGGTACTTGACGCCTTCCGAAAGCATCTGGTCCACGATATCCTTGGAAAGTCCGTAGCCCGAACCTGTGCCAAAGCGGCACGGCAAATGCCAAGAAGCATCGATTCCGATTTCGGAAAGTCCACGCTTTAAAAGCGCCGTGCCCGTAAGACCGTCCATGTCATAGTCGCCAAAAATGCAAAGCTTTTCCCCGGACTTTTTAGCCTGGTCGATCCATTCCAAAGCTTCCTTCATTCCGTGCATCGGGAATTCTTCCGACAGCGGATTCAACACATGGGAAGGAGAACTGTGCAAACGTTCGTAAGCCTGCGCAACCGACATGCAGCCACGTGCCACAAGAATTCGAGCGAGCAAATGCGGAACGTCCAACTGGTGCGCAATGGATGTGGCTAGCAATTCCGCATTCATCGTTTATACCCTTCGAACAAACCGATGGCGAGCGTCTGCAAAGCGACCGTCACAGAATTTTTTCGTCCGGCGATTTTAGCTGACGTCTCATTGACGTCGAGGATCGCCTTTTCTAAAGCGTCAGTACCCAAGCGGCCCAGATTCAGCTGTTCCAAACTTTCCCGGCGATCCGCTAAACGGACCGGTTCACCCGCATACAGGCGAAGCGCATCGCTCAGCATAAAATTCAAAACGTCAAGCATCATCACGGCGGCATCAACGCCTTCCGCACCCCGTGGAAAAGTCTTATCCAGTTCAAAAAACAGATCGGAATAATTGCCTTCGACGCTATCCTTCAAAAAGTCAAACGCGATCGTTTCATTTTCGGCAATATTCTCATTATAATACATCGCCATGCCCGGAGAACCCAGAGCCATGCCAAGCGCATCTGGAGAAATTGTTTCCCCGGTCGTATTCTTCACTATTTCTTTCACTTCCGTAGTCGAAAGCGGAGGAAGACGCAGGCTCAGGCAACGACTGCGAATCGTCTGCAACAGGCGTCCTGCAAGCGAAGACGTGAGAATGAAGTACGTATTCGTCGGGACTTCTTCAAGCGTTTTCAAAAGCGCATTCGCCGCGGCATCGTTCATGCGGTCCGCTTCGGCAATGATCACCACGCGCACGCCATCGCTTGCACGGGAAAACTGCGACGTCATATTGCGGATCTGATCGACCGAGATCTGGGCGATGTTCGAAACAATGGTCGTCGAATAAGGATTCTTAAAAATTTCGGAGACGTAGCCTGCTTTAAAATCTTCCACGGTCTTCGCTTTGGAATTTTCGCTGACAGAGCTTGCAGACTTCGCATTCGCTTCGGAGGTTTCTAACGGCAAGACCCAGCTTTGAACGTTTCCCGGATCCATGGCAAGCTTACAGCCGAAGCAATGCCCGCAGGGAGCATTCTCTTCGGTGCAGCAAAGCGTTTTGGCGAGTTCAATCGCGAGCGCCTTTTTACCGATTCCGCGTTCGCCTTCGATAAGGACTGCCTGCGGGAATCGATTTTCCACAAGCGCATTCACAAGGAGCTGTCGAGCGCCTTTTTGGGATTCCGGACCTTGCAAGCAATACTTCGTCATTTTGTTCTCAACCATCGCAAAGGATCCACCGTTTCGGTGCCCTCGCTCACTTGGAAGTACAATTTAATTCCATTTAGCGAACCGATATCGCCGACCGTTCCAAGATCTTGGCAATTTTTGACTTTGTCGCCTTCTTTCACACGAATGGCGCTCATGTGACCATATACAGAGTAAACACCGCCTTCATGTTCCACGATAACAGAAGGTCCTCGGCCATCGATTTCCGTCACCATCGCCACCGTTCCAGCGGCTGCCGATTTGATCTTAGCCCCCTTCTTGCCACGGATTTCAACGCCCAAATTGCGCGTCATGATATGCAGCACCGGATGCTCATGCATTCCGTATTCGCTAATCACAGAACCGTCCAGAGGCATGCACTTGGGACCGATCGGTTTCACCGGTTCCTTCGGAAGCTTGACGAGCGGTTTCGAAGACTTGTCGAGTTTTTTCTTTTTCTGTTTCGCTTTTTTTGCCTGGGCAATTTCGCTAGCTCGCTTCTTTTCGAGCTGTCGAATGAGCGAGAGTATGGTCTTCTGGTTGCGTTCGATTTCCTGAATGGCCCGGCGTTGCAAATTCTTGCTTTTTTGCACAGTCGCAAGGACGCTTCCCTGCGTCTGAATCTGTGTTTTCAAACCTGCCTCTTCCGCCGCCTTTTTGCTCTGCAGGGTATGCAGCTCCGAAAGGCGGTTCGAAGCTTCGCGCTTTTTCAAGGAGCGTTCCCGCAACAGCCAGGAGAGCTTTTCCACCTTTTCCCTGTCTTCCGAAAGCAGACGGTTCACATAATAGATTTGGCCGTCTGGAGAAGTTTCGCCTCGAAGGGCGGCGAGAATTTCTTCTACAGTTCCCATGTCGCCGTGGATGTAAAGTTCGCGGATGCGCAAGCGCATCGCTTCGTTGCGAAGAGCGATTTCACGGTCGAGAGAATCCAGGGTGCGGTTGATTTCCGAGAGGGACGTTTTAACGGTAGACTCGTTTTTGGCGAGCAGTTGGACATATTCCTTGGTGCGGTTTAAGTTTTCGTCGAGAATCGCAATCGTGTTGAGCACACCCTTTTCTTCGGATTCGAGAAGTTTGACCTTTTGACGCTGTTTGGCGAGGTTCGATTCGAGCTTTTTTAATTCCGCACGTTGCTTGGCCAGTTGCGAACTGGTAGATTTTCTTGTTGCAAACGACGGAGCCGCAACAAGCGAAAGCAAAACGAACAGAACAAACAGGCGACGCATCAACATCCAGATCTTCGCCTAATTTTCAGAAACATCCCGTTTCAAGAATCTGCGCACGCTGCGATAGCTCGAATAGACAGAAACGAGAGTTACCGCAACGACTACCAAAACGAGCAGTACGCTATACCCCGAAAGGTAATATTCCAAAACCGGGATTTCTTGTATCAAGGAGCGCTCCGCAAAGCCGAGCAGCAAGGCGGCAATGCCGCTTGCAAAAACGCCCTGCATAATGCCTTCCATCAAAAACGGGAATTCGATGAAGAACGCAGAACCTCCCGCATACTGGATGTTTTCCACCAAGAGCTTTCTCGAAAAGAGAGATAGACGCACCGCATTGCCAATGATCAAAAAGAGCGTCACAAAAATCAGCACGGTCGTCGCAATGGGCCAAAAGATCATCGAAAACTTCCATTCCGTAATCCTGTCCACAAAAGAAGTCGGCGATTCCACGGCATCAAATGCGGGATTCTTTTTCACAAGCAAAACCACTTCGTGCAAAAGCGACGGTTGGCGGTAACGCGGGGCTAAATTCATCACAAAAGAAGCCGGGAGAGGATTGCCGTTTACAAGGGCGAGCATCTCGCCCGAAAAGCGCTTCTTAAAATCCTGCATCGCCGAATCCGGGCTCTTGTAAATAACCGAGTCCAATTGTTTGATCTGGAGCAACTCATTTTGCAATTTTTGAACGGAATCCATCGAAACCGGATTCTTCAAAAAAGCCTCGACGCGGTAAAGACGCTCCTCTACGCTTGAAAGGCGATAGGCTCCCAGCAAAAACGCGCCCGAGAGCCCCAAAAGCACGGCGCAAAGGAAAATCGTAACCAAGGACGGAAAGACAACCGTATGATGTTCTTTCCAGCCACGAAACGATTCGGAAATTAGATAACGGATCTGACTGAACACGCAGACGAATATAACTTTTTATATCTATTTTTGAAATGAGATGAAACACATCGGTCTTAAAATCATCGCTTGTATTTTCGGCATTGCCCTGTGGTTTTATGTCGTCTCCGCGAGAGTCACGGAAATCGACATCCAGGTTCCGCTGGTTTTCACCCGTTTACCTGAAACCCTCGCCATTGCCTCCCGCCCGGCTCAAAAAATCACGATTACCGTCAAGGGAACAGCGATCGACCTGATCCGTCTCAAAAGATCTAGCGAATCTGCCGCAAAAATTCTCGTCGACTTGCACGATGCAGAACTCGGCCTTGAACGGATTATCCTTTCCGAAGACAACTTTATCGCTCCGGACTTTCCAAACATCCATTACCAGAGCGCAAACCAGATCGCCGCCTTGGAAGTCGAAATCGATACCCGCATTTCGAGGACGATTCCGGTCCACCTAAAAGGCGCCTTCGACGCGAAGGACGGCTACACGATCATCGGCGTTCCAACACCGGATCCAGACACGATCAGCATTTCTGGCGCCCGTGAAGCATTGACCCGAATCTTTGAAATCCAGACGGAAGAAATCAAAAAGCAGAATCTTGAAGCAGATGAGACCTTTAATGTTCCTCTTGACTTCTCCAAGCTTCCGCCCTATGTTTTCCCAAGCGACAGCTTTGCCAAGGTTCCGGTTTCCGTACAACCTTTGGTCCGCAAATCCTTTACAGGCGTTCCGGTACAGCTGATCGGTCTTTACGACCGCAGCCAATATTTACTTGAACCGTCGATCGCCACCGTCGAAGTTTCCGGCGGACAAGGCGTTCTTTCCGATATCAAAAAGAAAGACATTCTGCTCTTCATCGAATTCAACCGCTTCGCAATCGAAGATGCCGACAGTCTCGACCCAACCGTCCGCATCAGCAGCGACGTGAAGAGCTTCCAGGTTCGCCCGGAAAAATTCTATCTCAAAAAGAAGGTCCCTGTCGTTCCAGAAGCCGATCCGGCAAACGATTCGACAAAGGCAAGCCCAAGTGCACCGGCTGATTCGCAAAAAACGGTGCTGACGGAGAATGCAAAATGATTTGGCTCGGAATTGAATCCAGCTGCGACGAAACCGCCTGCGCAATTCTGCGTGACGATCCGCTTGAAATTTTATCGAATCCGCTTTACAGCCAGATTCAAGAACATGCAAAATACGGTGGAGTCGTTCCTGAAGTCGCAGCCCGCGCCCACTTGGAAAAGATTACGACGATTTGCCAAAAAGCGATCGACGAAGCCAAAATTTCTTTGAAGGATATCGACGCGATTGCCTTTACCCGTGGTCCGGGCCTGATGGGGCCGCTGCTTGTCGGGGCAAGCTTTGCCCGCGGACTCGCCCGCGATCTGAACATTCCAGCTTACGGCATTAACCATTTGGAAGGCCACCTTTCTGCGGCATGGCTAACGGAACAGGATTTGGAGCCTCCTTATTTGACGCTCACCGTTTCTGGTGGTCACACAGAACTCGTCGTGGAAGAACCGGGCTTTAAGTACACGCTTCTCGGAAGAACCCGCGACGACGCCGCAGGCGAAGCCTTTGACAAGAGCGGCATACTCATCGGTCTTCAATACCCGGCAGGTTCCACCATCAGTAAGCTCGCCAAGGGCAAAAACCGCAAGTTCCACAACTTTCCCCGCGCCCTCAAGAACGAGGACAACGGAGAATTTTCCTTCAGCGGACTCAAGACCGCTGTCCGCCGTTACGTGGAATCGAATTCGCCAGAATTTATCCAGGAGAACTTGGGCGACATCGCCGCTTCCCTCGAAGATGCGATTATCGACAGCCTCGTGGCAAAGACAATCTGGGCTTTGAAAAAGACCGGTTTCAAGACTTTGATCGTGGGCGGAGGCGTTTCTGCAAACGGACTTCTCCGTGAACGCCTTGGCAAATACTGTGAAAGCCACGGCATTCGCCTCGCCTTCCCGACTCTTTACAACAGCACCGATAACGGCGCGATGATCGCCGCAGCCGCGATTCGCCGTGCCCGAGCAGGAATGCTCCCTGAAACTTCGACGGAAGTCAAGCCGTGGCTTCCGCTCGCCATATAAGGATTCGCCTATGGGATGGAGAAGTGTTCTTTTGACTATGGCTCTAACCGGTTCCGTTGCTTTGGCGGCGGACGATCCGGTGATCTTTCAGCCGAAGAAAGCTTCTCAAATTTCCAACGTGGATTCCACTCAGTCGAACTCCATCCGATTTGACGTGAGCATCTTTGGCGAAGGCGCTATTGGCTCCATGTACGTTCTTTGGGATAACGTGGACCTTTCCGAAGAAGTCAAAGAGCTTTTGACAAAGCACGAGTTCCGCAATAACGAATACTTTATGCAGAACATCGACCGCGAACAGTTCGAGCAGGAACGTATGTTGCAGCTCTTTGAAGATAAAAAACGCGAATACTTCCGCATCTTCCCATCCGAAATTCTCAAGGAAAAGGAAGACGAAGAAAACGAATAACCCGTAGTCATCCGCTGTCATTGCAAGGCGAAGCCGAAGCCATCCTTGTGAATTCAATTTTTAGTCAACCGTGCAGGTCGATGCGACGTAAGAATCCGCTGTGAAGGTGAAGGAGCAGACCGCTGCACCATCCGCATAGACGGTATACGTTCCTGCGGCAAAGTCTGCGGAAGAAGCGTAAATCGAGGAAATATTCTTGCCAGCCGTTGCGGAGTAAACCGTCGTACCGGAAGCGTTTTCGATTGTCACCGTTGCTCCGCTTGTGATGTCCGCCGGAAGCTGGGCTGCCACCGTATATGCAGTCGCTTCTGACGGAATCATCGTTTTCATGTAACCGCCACCGAGGCCGAACCAGCTACCGCCAGAGACAACCATCTCAGAAGTCGAAATAAACGGTTTTGAGCTCTTGGTGACCGTTGCAGAACCGCCACGCAGGTACATCGCAGACTTGGCATTAAAGCCTTCGTCGCCCGATTCCACATGAAAAGTGCCGTCAAAAATCATCACTGTAGAACCCTGAACAGCATCATCTGCGGAGTGGATCGTGTAAGAGCCGCCAGCAATCGAGTCCATGTAGAACGCCTTGATACCGTTATTTCCCACGTCCATCGTATAGGTTCCCGCCTTGATGCAGACGAGACCCTTTGTCGGATCCGTTTCCTTGTCCGAAGAAATGCCCGAACCATCACCGGTGCGCAAGTAGTAGGAACCGCCTTCGTTGATGCGGACAGAGCGATTACCCTTGATTGCGTTGTTTACCGTATTCACATAGATCGTCGGGCTGTCGTTAATAATCAAGTCCGCCTTCGTATGAATACCGTTGTTGTAATTACCGGTCACATACAAAGTACCGTTTCCCTTGAGGGTCAAGTCTTCACGACCGTAGAGACAAGCCTTCGGAACCGAATCGGCTTCCGTATAAGTGCCGACCGCCATGTAACGATAGTTACGAGCATCAGACAGGATATTCGTCGAACCTTCGGCCAGTTCAATCTTCAACTTGTCTCCGCTGACAAGGAAGACCGGAGCATTTTCGGAATTGCCGAGCATCACTCCGTTGAAAACAAATTCCACTGTGGAATTTTCATCGACGGTCACCAAGATCTGGCCATCGCTCATCGTGCCGCTGAACACATAAAGACCAGCGCTTCCAACGACCAGCTTATTATCTACCACCGAAACGGATTTCGTTCCCGCATTCGTTACCGTAAAGCCGCTTTCTGCAAGTGTCACAATCACAGCGGAATCCGGTGCAGAATAAGAAGCCGCCGTCGGAGAAGTCGGAGTATCCCAGGCGAGCCAGGTGCTCGTGCTGAGCGTATCTGTATCCGTCGCAGTGAATGCATCGGAATCTGAAGCCGAAGAGGTCGAAGAAGTGAGCGCTGCGCTTGATGTCGCACCGTCTGCAGAAGAAGATTCCGCCGAATTATCCGCAGAGGACACATCTACAGAGGATTCTGTACTGCTGGAAGACTCTTCCGAATTCGCATTTGAACCCGAGTCAGAAGAGGAACAAGCCGCGAGGAAGGCAAAAGCCGATGCGGCGCAAATCCATTTGAGAGATGATTTTTTTTGATTCATAAAACCTCGCTCTCTTAATATATCCGCAAAGTGGGAAAATATTTCCCCAAAACAAGAGTATGTCGTATTTTTTACGCAGATGGGTGTAACTTTACCCCACAAAAGCATTTCATTCCGAGAAAATTTTCGGACGATTTCCTTCTCCGATGAAAACAAAAAGACCCTCATACAAAGGATCTTTTTGTGGTTATGGGTATGAAGCAAAACTACTTGTAGTAGTAAGTCAGGCCATTCGGGAAGTTTACTGCGGTCATCGAAGAGACGTCCACCACGGAGACAGAAGTCACACTTCCACCGTAGATGATCATGCTGCCAGATCCCTGCGGCTTAAAAGCTGCGCTGCTAGAACCGTAGTAGTTCGAATTCGTATAGGACGTTGCCGTGCAAGACGGATATTCTTCTGTCTGGCTACCGAATCCGAGCAGCACGCCACCCGTAATGGTGTAGCCGTTATCCGTATCGATGAGTCCACCAGCCTGATTTGTCGAGCAGGAACCCGAACCCGTGCCACCGCCCCAGCCGCTACCGCCCAAATTGCCGCTAGAACTTCCAGAGCGAGACAGTATTTCAAGAATCAACACTCCACCGGTCTGTGTAGCCGTACCGTTTGCATCCAAGACGTCCACATCATTGCCCGAAACACTGATATAGTGGTAACCGCCGGTGATCACGATGTAACCCACGCTCGTAGAGATTGCGCCACCACCCATATTACCGCCCCAACTGTTGCCAGTCGAAGCGCTTGCGCCTTCATTCTTTGAACCACCTGCAGCATTCCAACCGTCATCCGTGCCGTAAACAGCCGTAATACCCGCATTCGCATAAATGTACACGCCTTCGAAAGCTTCCGTGGAAGTTGTCACATTGACAGTCGCGCCGTTCAAGTAAAGATTGTTGTCCGCATGAACGCCGTCATCGAGAGCGCTAACCGTCACCGTACCGCCTTCGAGGTAGACGTTCGCATTCGCATGAATACCGTCATCCTTCTTCGAAGTCAGATTCAAAGTACCTGCGTAGATATAGATCGAGCTATCTGCCTTCAAAGCCTTTGCCGAGTCTCCCGAGGCAACCACCGTCAAAGTCGGAACACTGACGCTGTCATCAATCAGGATGTAGTTCGAAGCCTTGATGCCTTTGTCCCCAGAATTCACTGTAATCTTACCGCCCGTGATTTCGATGTAGCCCTTGCCTTCCGCAAGTTCCGTTGCATCGTCTTCATCGGACTTGATGCCGTCACCTTCCGAAGTCGTCAGAGTCAAAGTACCACCGTCGATTGCGACCGAGTTTTTGCCCTTGAGAGCGTGATTCTTGGTTGTCACAGTAATCGTCGGAGCACCGCCGAATTCGTCGTCATATTTGATCTTCAAATCCTTCGTTGTATGAATACCGTTGTTATAGTTACCCGTCACGTTCAACGTACCGGAACCTTTGATGGTCAAGTCATCCTTGGCGTAGATCACAGCGCCGGTCGTATCTGTTTTCGTTTCCCCGTCCTTCGTGTAGCTATAGACATTCGTGCGAGAGTTGCCGTCTTGCAAGGTGTTGATCGTTCCGCTCACCGCCACAATGAACGTCTTGTCCGAAGACTGAGAATAAATCGGGGCATCGCTACTCGTAAGAGTAAGGCCGTTTAAGTAGAGATACACCTTATCTTCTGTTGAAGCCGTCACCATAATCTGGCCGTCATTCGAAGTTCCAGAGAAGTAATAGATGCCCGCGCAAAGAATCTTCACCACAGAGCCATCGATTTCCACGCAGTTGTTGTTATTTTCAACACTTACGCCCGAAGTGGAGAAGGTCACCACCGGGGTCGAACCCGTTGAAGCGATCGAAGACGAAGAAGTTGTCACCCCTGTTGTGCTCGAAGTTGCAGTTGCCGAAGAAGTGGCCAGCGTTTCACTCGAAGTCACTTCAGCAGCGCTCGAAGAAGAAGCGACCGTCAAATAGACCTTGGTGCAGCTCGCATCGGTAATGTTGTAATAGTAAGAACCAGAAGCATCGCTGTAGAAGTAGAGATCGCCCACGATCGAAGTCGGATTCGTCGTTTCACCGCAAACGGCATTCGAAGCCGTCGATGCAGAACTTGTGCCGCCATCCGTCGAAGAAGCGTCAGATGAAGCCGCTGAAGATTCCTCCAACGTTGTATAAACGATCGAACCATCTACAAGTACAGAATAGATCACGGCACCCGTCGTCTTATCTATGCAGTACGTATTGCCGAGGCCGTCTTCATAAGCGGTATAGTCGCCACAGACGTCGACAGCGGATTCTACCGAAGTCATACCCGTTGTAGAAGCTGCGTTATTCGAATCCGAACTGCTACAACCAAAAAGGGCTACACAGCCAAATGCGGTAGACGCAGCGAGAGATAATTTCTTAGAAAAGTATTTCATAGGCTATTCCTTTTTCCTAAAAGTAGACACCCCTTTTTCAAAAACCATGTAAAAGCGAATTTTCAATTCTTGCTTTGCGGGGAGAAAATTCCCGACGAAATCAAACCGGGAAGATTCTCCACGATTTTTTTGGGGGCCAAATGGAGTGGCTTTTAAGTCGGGACATCCAACCCCGAAAACTTTCTTGAATTACATTTAGCATGCATGTTTTGGATTGTTCTTGAATACGCCTTTGCCATTTTGATGGTTATCACCGCCCTTTTCTATGCGGTATTTGAAATGCGTCTTTTCTGTGCACTCGGAAAAGTCCACTTGGGCAATTCCATTCGAAATCCGCTGCCATCGGTCAGTATTCTCGTATCCGCAAGGAACGAAGAAGCGGGAATTTCCAAGACCTTGGACTCCCTGATGAAGCAGCTTTACAAAGGCCGTTGGGACATCTGGATTGCAGACGACCGTTCCACCGACCGCACCCCGCAGATTCTTGCCGAATACGCCGAAAAGTATCCAGACCGCATTCACGTAGTCACGATCTCGGAACTCGCTCCGGGTGAAAGCGCCAAAAAGAACGCCATCGCAAAACTCGTCGCCGCCTCCGAAGGGGAAATCCTCCTTCTCACCGACGCCGACTGCATCGTGCAACCGACCTGGATCCGCGCCATGATCCGCGAATTCGAACCGGGCATCGACTTTGTCGCAGGACATTCCTACATCGAACTTCCCACAGACCGCACCAACTGGCTTTTGAACATGCAAGCCGTGGAAACCATGGCTTACCGCATCGCAGGCACCGGGGCTCTCGCCATGGGAACGCCGATTACAAGCACCGGGAACAACCTCGCCTACCGCCGCAGCTTCTTCGAAGAAGTCCACGGCTTTGAAGGCGTCTCTAAAATCCAAAGCGGTGACGACGATCTGCTTTTGCAAAAGCTCGCCCGGGAAGCGCCTTGGAAGGCTCATTATTCGATCGATCCGGAAGCTTTCGTCACCACTCAAGGCAAAGAGACCCTGCCCGAACTTTGGGAACAGCGTAAACGCTGGGCATCGAAGACCACCTACTATGCTCCGAAAATCGTTGCGCTCCTCGTCGCGGTCTTCCTCTTCTTCTGCCTCATCTCACTCGGCTACGTGCTATCCTTCTTCAGCTTCAACATTTTCCTCGCGACGCTCTTTGGTGTTCTCGTCAAACTCGTCGGCGATTCATTGGTGGAACTTCGCGGTCTTCGCATTTTCCAGCAAAAGCAACTTTTCAAATGGTTCCTCCCCGTAGAAATCATTCATGCCCCGTTTACCGTATTTGCCGTGCTCTTCGGAATAGCCGGTCATTTTAAGTGGAAAGGTTAATTTCAAATGGTCAAAAAAACTGATACCGCTGCAGAAAAATTAACTCTCGTCATCGCCGAAAAACCGAGCGTCGCCGCGGACCTTACCCGCGCTATCACGACCGGAGGAAAGTTCAAAAAAGAAAAGACCTATTACGAAAACGGAGCGTACATCGTTTCTTGGGCTCTCGGCCACTTGGTAACGCTCTGCGATCCCAAAGAAATCAGCGACAAGTACAAAAGTTGGGAGATGGAAACGCTTCCGATTCTCCCGAAAGAATTTCAGCTGAAGGCGATTCCGACGTCCAAGGCTCAGCTCACCGCCCTCGGTAAACTCATCCGTCGAAAAGACGTTGGCACGATTGTGAACGCGTGCGATGCCGGTCGCGAAGGCGAACTGATTTTCCATTACATTCTTGAATTTGAAAAAGGCAAGACCGGTCTCAAGGGAAAAACCTTAAAACGTCTCTGGATGCAGAGCATGACCTTGGCTTCCATTCGCGAAGCCTTCGAAAATCTGCGTACCCATGAAGAAATGCAGAACCTTCTTGACGCCGCACTGTCCCGTTCCGAAGCGGACTGGCTCGTGGGCATCAACGGTTCGAGAGGCCTAACCGCCTACAACAGCCGCTTCGGCGGATTTCAACTCACCCCATGCGGACGCGTTCAAACGCCGACGCTCGCCATAATCGTGAACCGCGAAGAAGAACGCAACGCCTTTGTTTCCAAGCCTTACTGGACAATCCAAGGCAACTTCGGTTCGGGAAAATCCGAATACGAAGGCAAGTGGTTCAACCCGGACCTCAAGACCGACAAGGATCACATCTGGGAAGAAGGCCAGGCAGAAGAAATTGTCAAAAAGTGCAAAGGCAAAACCGGTACCGTCACCGAAACGACCAAGCCGAGCACACAAAAATGCGGACCGCTTTACGACCTGACGACCCTGCAGCGAGAAGCGAACAACCGCTTTGGCTTCAGCGCAAAAACGACACTCTCGATTGCCCAGGCACTCTACGAAAAGCACAAATTAACCTCCTACCCGCGTACCGATAGCCGCGCCCTCCCCGAAGATTACGTCGGCACCGTCAAAAAGACGCTCGGCACCATGGAAGGAAACCTTGCGAAGTTCGCCGAAAAGGCTCTTGAAAACAACTGGGTCAAAAAGGATCCGCGCATCTTTAACAACGCAAAAATCTCGGACCACTTCGCCATCATCCCGACCGGCAACAAGATGAAGTCGCTTTCCGAAGCGGAACTCAAAGTCTATACGATGATCTGCCAGCGCTTCATCGCGGTCTTCTACCCGGCAGCGGAATATTTGAACACGACCCGCATCACGGAAATCGAAGGCGAAAAGTTCCTGACCGAAGGCAAGATTTTGAAAACGCCGGGCTTCAAGGAAGTCTACGGCAAGACCTCGGACGACGAATCCAACGTTGCCCCGATCGACAGGAGCGGTAAGGCAAAAGCGATCGAATTCATCATCTCCGATGAAAAGACGAATCCGCCGCCGCGCTACACCGAAAGCACGCTTCTTTCCATGATGGAAAATGCGGGGAAGCTCGTCAAGGATGACGAACTCGCCGATGCGATGAAGGACCGCGGCATGGGCACTCCGGCAACCCGCGCAGCGATCATCGAAAAACTCATCTCCGACAAGTACATGGTCCGCGACGGAAAAGAACTCATTCCGACGAGCAAAGCCTTTGGCCTCATCCAAGTCGCCCGCGCAATGAAAATTGAAAACTTAACTTCTCCGGAACTCACCGGTGAATGGGAATATCAGCTTTCCCAGATTGAAAAGGGCAAAGAAACCCGCGTCGAATTCATGAAGGGCATCGAAGACCTCACCACCAAAATGGTCTCGAACATCCGCAGTTTCAAAGAAGAAGACACAAAGAAAGAAGCCGCCTTCAGCCCGGTCAACGGTTGCAAGGTTTACGAAAGCGTCTCCCGTTTTGAAACCGAAGACGGCATTCAGATTCGCAAGATTCTCGGTGGCCGTAAAATGGCGAACGAAGAAATCGTCGAACTTTTGACAAATAAAAAGATCGGTCCTCTGACCGGATTCCGCTCCAAGCGCGGCATGGAATTTTCCGCAGGGCTTATTCTCGAAAACGGAAAAATCAAATTCGCCTTTGACAATGCGGACTCCGAAGAAATCGAACTCGGCGAAGAGCTCGGCAAATCTCCGATTGATGGAAGCCCGGTCTTTGATACGCTCACCGCTTATGTTTCGCAGAGCTTTGTGGACAAGGCCAAAACAGGTCTCCGTCTGAACAAGATAATCCTCGGCAAGGAAATTTCCATCGACAACATAAAGAAAATGCTTGCCGGCGAAAAGACGGACCTCATCCAAGGGTTCCGCTCTACAAAGACGCACCGCCTCTTTGATGCGTACCTTTTGCTCGACGCCAAAACGGGAAAGATCAAGTTCGAATTCCCGCCGCACATTCCGGGCAAGGGTCACCGTTTCGCCAAAAAGAAAGCGGAAGAGTAAATCGAAAAGCGCTCCCGTTCAGCAGGAGCGTTTTCTTTTAGAGTTCAGCACGCTTGGGCAAAAATTGCACACGGACACCACTTCGCTGTAGCGCGGGCCTTAATATCGGCACCAAATTGTCCGTCTGCGTAAACGGGACCATCCTTTCCAAAATATCCGAAAGGCGATAGCCGTTATCTTCTTGCAAAAAGGCATAGCCCTGCACCTTGGCATTCTGCACAATCACGACGCCACGGTCCCCCATAAAACGCCCCGGCAAAAAAACAGCCATATCGGGTAAAGGCGCTCCGACATCGGATTTTTTCTGCACCACGGCGTTACACGGAAAACGTTTCTTCGCAAGTTCCGATTCTAAGCAGAGCTTTGCCAAAAGCTCCGAACCAAGCTCTTTTACGCGAATATCATAAATGCCGTCCGTCAAGCCTTTAAGCGGACTGCGGCGTGTATTGGAAAGGAGTTCCAAAACACGCGTGCGCGCATTTCTCGCCGCCGTCGCATACAAAATACCGTCCTTGCCGACGAAATAAACGATGCCCGGCGTCCGCGGAAGTTTCATGATCATCGCATCGTTCCAGCCCTTCGGATAAAAGACCGGACGTTTTCCGCCACGCAAAAGTTCTTCAATTTGCGAAAGCCCACCCCTTTCCTTCGCAAAAATCAAAAGGTTCGCCGCCGCTACGGCATCGTTCAACGCTCGATGCTGTCCAAAATCCGGAAGTCCAAGTTCCATCGTCAGTTCATGTAAACTGTACTTGGGAAGTCCAGGAAATACGCGGCGGGAAAGCTTCACCGTGCAAAGCTTTTCCGGTGAAAAATCCAAACCGGAACGTTTCATTTCCGCCCTGACCGCTCCATAGTCCGACGCCACATTGTGCGCTACAAAAATGCGACCTTCGAGCATCGCATCGATCTGGGGGGCGATTTCATCGAACTCCGGAGCATTGCACAGCATTTTCGGTGTAATGCCTGTCAGGTTCTGAATAAACGGAGAAAGCTCCACAGGGACCTTCACCAGCGAATCAAACTTCTGGGTGATTTTCCAATCGTCGACGAGAACCATTCCGATTTCGATAATTCGGGCGTACTCCGGCTTTCCACCGGTCGTTTCGACGTCAACAACAGCAAAATGAGGAGCGGAATTCATCAGCGCACATCAAAATCGATCGAACTGTGGGAATCTTCCACACGCGCCTTGATAGGCTTGCCATTGAGCTTCATATACAGCGGCACAGAAAGCAAATACGTGACACCGGCCGTTTCCGAAGGCACCGCCTTCGCTTCCGAAACCGGGGCCTTATAAACCTGTTTCTTACCTACCCAAACCGTGTACGTAAAAGTCCGCGGATTTCCATAATGCACCTGGGCTTCCGGAACACAGAAATGCACAATGCCTCCTGCCGGAAGCGTTCTCAGACTATCCTTGATGTTTTCTTCCGTTGCAAAATCCGCCTCCATTCTCATCCGCATATCTTTTCGCAGTTTGTCTGCGGATTCATATTCGATGGACACCGTCGTCTGCATATCCTTCGGGATCGCCGATTCGCGAATGTCCCGAACCCTGGAATTGTTGTTGTAATACTCCCAACGGCCGTTATCATGGAGAATCACCACAGAACCGTTCGAAGTCGTCGCCGTCATATCGCTAGCCCACGCAAGAGCGCATACCGCCAAACCCAATCCAAGAATGCGTCCGATCATAAAATCTCCAACATGATCCTAAAATTTGCAATCGCCCCTAATATAAACTTTAATTTTTGAATTCAAAATTTTTTACTCATTTTAATTAACTTATAACGCGATGAATTCCGAATATCCATTCACCCGATTTGCTCCGAGCCCAACCGGCTATTTGCACCGCGGGCATATTCTTTCCGCACTCTGCGTCTACGCAGCCGCTGAAAAATTCGGCTACCGTGTACGTCTGCGCATCGAAAACCACGACCAGAGCCGTGCAAGGCAGGCCTACATCGACGCGATTCGCGAAGATCTCGAATGGTTAGGCTTTACCTGGGATGCGGAATCCATCCAGAGCGCCAACACGGAACGCTACGAACGCCTGCTCGAGCGGCTTCGTTCAAAGGGTCTCATCTACGCCTGCAACTGCTCCCGAAAATTTACTTTCGAAACAAATCCGACCAATTCCGACGGTGAAATCATTTACCAGGGACACTGTCAAAATCTTGGACTTCCCTTCACAAAAGATCATGCGGTGCGTTTCAAAACGCCAAATGAAAATATCGAATGGGAAGACCTGCTCCTCGGCAAGTTCATGGAAAACCCCAAGGAACTCTGCGGCGACTTCGCCCTCAAGGATCGCATTGGGCAGTGGACCTACCAATTCGCCGTCGTTGCAGATGATTTTGAAGAAGGCATCGGACTTGTCGTCCGCGGAGAGGACCTCAAACATTCCACTTCACGTCAAATCGTCCTCGCTCAAGCTCTAGGTAGAACCACGCCTCCGCTTTTTTTACATCATCCTCTGATAGTCGATCCTATGGGCAAAAAGCTGTCCAAGCGCGAACACGCTGCAAGCATCCGAGGCGAAAGAGACAAAGGCAAATCCGCCGAAGCGCTTCTCGGCGAAGTCTGCGCAAAAGCAGGAATCATTAAAAAAACGCAGCTTCTTTCTGTAAAGGATTCAATTCAACTCGTAAAAAATCGCCTTTTCTAGAAGTTTCAAATTATATTCCGTAATATATGGCGGACGCTCTGTACCAAAAACTGTTAAAATTACGCGATGCTTCCTTTGATTTAAGCTCAAAAAGTCGTCTATTGCATGTCGCACCCCGAGCTAAATACCAAACACCGCTCCTTGCCGAAGATGGAATCCCCTTCTTGGAAAAGTGGGTTTATAAGCCAGTTGCATTGCCTCTCTCTATATTCGCCCCGACAGGTGCCCAATTTTCACAGGAATCCCAGAATGCCCTTTTCGCCGATTTCCGCTACGCTTTCCGCACCATGGAAGAAGGAACCGGGGAACAAAACGCATTCCTCGCCATCGGCTTTTTAAGAGCGCAAAGTACAGCTCCCCTGTTGCTTGTCCCGCTGCAGATCGACCCGAAAACCCTCCAGGTTTCTCTCACGGAATCCGCTCCCATCGAGAATGTTCCGCTTCGCCTTAAAAACAAAGGCGTCATCGACCTGCCCACCGCCCATGACTTCTGGGACGGCAAAACTTTTGATATTCGCAAATACTTCGCCGCTGTGGAAGAATGTACTCAAGCCGTTTCCGGCTGGAAAGCAACCTCCCGCGGTATGTTCATCGGCTTCTACGACAAGGCAAGCCTTTACGCATACCAAGACACGGAATCCGCCAATTGGAAGGAGAACGCCACAAAGGAAGCAATGCTCTCCCACCTGCTCTCCGAAGAAGGATTCCACGTCGTCGAATCCGACCTTGAAGAAAGTATTCCAGATGAACTTTTCAACCCGGTCGATCATTATTTTGTCCACACTCTCGATTCCGAAGCGTCCACGGCTTTACTCGAAGCGCTCTCCCCGGAAAACGATATCTATGCGGTCGAAGCTCCGCCGGGATCCGCCAAAGAAGAATTTCTAGCGAACTTCATTTCCGAAAGTGTCTCAAACGGCAAAAAAGTTCTTCTCGCCTACAAAAAAAAGGCCTCCCTCGTCCGCTTCGAAAAACTTTGGAATCCGCCGCACATCAATTACAAGGACATCACACTCGACAAGGCCCGTGAAGCGCTCTCCAAATCACGCAAAGCCCTTGTCGATTACAACCGCGCAAGCAATATGCCGATTTTACCGGGCAACAGCACCCTCTCCGAGGCTCTGCAGATCCTCGGCGAAACAGGCTCGCGCAAAAAGACCTGGCCCGATTCCACTTTCGCAGGTGTCGAAAAGCTCAACCGTGAAAATGTCCACTTTGTCAAAAACATTCTCCAGGATCTTCTCGAGACCTTAGAACGCGACGACGCCAAAAAAGCCCTCAAAGCATACCGCGGGGTCTCGCTCGATTCGACAAATGAATTCCAGTGCAAGAATCTCTCGCAAAAGCTCAAACAGGCCAAAGCGGAATTCCAAACACTTGAAACCCTTGCCGAATGTGTTTCTAAAGCTCTTTTCTTTAACCAAGCTGTCAATATTTCTGAACTCGCCGATGTCAGCAAGGCGATATCGCCCGACTTCAACGAATCCACCCCCGCTTTTGACGATTGGCTCCTCGATTCCAAAGACTGGGAAACTTATGAAGAAGCGCTTCGCGCCCTACCCGATGCTGGGGCCGCATGGTCGGAATTCCGTCGCAACGGTTCACCCGTCTATCTCGACGATGCAATCGACATGCAACTCGGAGCCGCACGAGAAGTCCTCAAGAACAACCAGGACCGCACCTTCAAGGCGTTCTCGGAATATTACCACAACGCCCGCAAGACTTTGCTCCGCACCTTAAAAAATCCAAAACAGGGTAAAAAAGATGCGGACCTGCTCGAACTCACCGATAAGTTGATCCGTCTGCAGGACTGCAAAAAACTCTACATGAACACGGCAGCCCTCGCTGGCCGCCTCTTCGGAAAGTCCTGGCAGTTCGAACACACCAACTGGATTGTCCTCGCCGCTAAAATTCAATGGTTCTATGACTTCCGCAAAAAAACGGAAAAGACGGAAAACGCTTCGCTCTCTTACGCGATCCTTTCCAAGTACAGCCAAATCAAGGACCAGATTCGCAACGCCGACGAACTCCGCGAACTTTGCAAAAACGCAGAGAAAAATTTCAAATCACTCTGCGAAGAACTAGGCTTTGACGCCTCCGTCGACTGCGAAACCGTCGATGAACAAGCGGAACTCATTTCCCGCTGGGAAGCCTCCCTGCGCCTGCTTCCGCTTTACACGCAAATCCAGCACAAGCGCAACGAACTCTGCAAGCTCGGACTTGCCGCGCTCGAAAACGCTCTCATCGACGAACGCCCAAACAAGAATCTTCTCATCCAGGAGCTCAGCAAGTTCTTCAGCTCCCTGCAAATCCAGAGAGCGTGCAAAATTTTCCCGGCGATCTTCTCGTCTTCGCCCAAGGCACATTCCAAGCGTGCCCGCGATTTCCGCGAAGCAACCGATGACCTTTGCACCATGAACCTGCGCAATGCCAAGGATGCGCTCCAAAAGAATCCCAAACTTTTGACCATCCTACCCATCGGCCAAGTCGCAGGGGTCTTGCCGCAGCAGCCCGAACTTTTCGACATCGCCATTCTGCTCGACGCCGAAGCGGTTCCGCCCCTGCAAGCGATGCCTGTACTGCTCCGCGCCAAACGTGCGGTCCTCATCGGGGATTCCAAACTCCCGACGCCTCCCTTCCCGGCAATTCCAGGCGAAGACCGACATCCTGGATTCATGGCTCCGCAGCTCGAAAGCATTCTTGCCTATTCTCTCTATAAGGGTGCAAAACTTTCCTTCCTGTCGCTGAACGTTCTGCATAAGCATCCGATTCTTATCGACTACGCCAACAGGAATTTCTACAGCCAAAAGATTCGCAAGCTCCCGCCTCCAAATACGGAAGCCCACGAACTTCACATCGTCTACGAAGCGGATCTTTCCCAGGCGATCGCCGATGCCGCCGCAATGCATGTCGAACAGCACCCGATGCAATCGCTCGGCATCATCGTTTTTACCGAAGAACGCCGTCAGAGCGTTTTTCAAGCCATCCTGAAAAAGATTCAGGAGCATCCCGAACTCGGATTTTTCGTTTCCCCCAAAGACATTCTCCGCGACCCGTATGTACGTCTCCCGGAGGAAGCCTCGGGCGATTACCGCGACACGCTCTTCATCTGCGCCGAGCCAAACGCGACCATCGCAAGCCAGGGATTGAATACAAAGCTTATCAACGTTTGCGCCACGCACGCTCTTTCGAGCCTGCGCATATTTGCAAGCGAAAAGGCGGAGAAATCGTCATCGCCGAGTGCAGGCGTCCGAGCCTATGCCGAATTCCTGCAATACGTCGAAACGTCCAAATCTGCAGAAATTTTCAAAACAAGCCCGATCCTCACCCACCTCGGAGAGGAAATCTTTACCGAAATCAACACGGGCGAAATCCAACTGGAAAAGAATTGGAATTACAACGGGGCCTCCGTCCAATTCGCCGTCCACGACGCCAACAACCCGGGACATTTCCTCATCGGCATCGAAACCGATTCCGGAAACGATTTCCTGCGCAATTCCGTCGAGGACCGCCATTATCTGCGCTTCAAAATGCTCGATCGCCTCGGCTGGAAAATTATCCCGCTCTGGTGCCCGAACTGGTACCGTTCCACCGCAGACGAAAAGGGCCACATCCTCACGACCATCGCTGTAGAACAAAGCGTCGCACCGCCGCCCCGCGAAAAGAGCGTGAAAGCAGAAGAAGAGCCCGAATTACACGTAGAACCGTACAAGATTATACGTCCCAAAATCGAAGGCTCCGTCCATGACGTTCCCATTCCGGAACTCGCCTCAAAACTTCTCATTTTACAAATGAAGTTCTATGTTGACGCAGAGTCGCCGATTCACGAAAAAAACCTTATACGCCGCGTACTGCACCTGCATGGACTGCATCGCGCAGGCCCAGCCGTAGTCCGCGCTATCAAGGATGGCATTGCTCAAGGACTTGCCAAAAAAGCCTTTATCAAAACAGGCCCGTTCTTCTACACGATCACGTCGAAACCGGTCGTCCTCCGCGACCGCTCTGCTCTTCCCGATGAAGAACGCAAACTGGCATTCATCTCTCCCGAAGAACGCGCTCTGTTCCCCGCCGACGCCGACGAGCAAACAATCAAGCAGACACTCGGTCTGCTGTAATTTCAAACAAAACAGTTAAACCCTTTAAAACACAGAAGGCGGACCCGGGTCCGCCTTTTCAACACGGAGCCTTTTTCAGGGCCAAGGCCACAAGGGAAGATTCCGGGGGAAAAAGGAAGGGCCCCCGCGATGTCCCG
>NZ_JALFIA010000085.1:0-24981 GCF_022776125.1 Hallerella sp.
CACTCTGAACCATTCGCGAAGCAGAGGCTTTACTTTGAGCCGTTAACCAACGATAAGTCGCCGTCGCAGCGATGGTCGCAACGAGCATAAAAAGCAAAACGACAACTAACGAAACGCCTTTCTTGCTATTCTGCATAATCAACCTCCGCATTAGCTCCGTGGTCCATTGCTCGGTGTCGGGATAACAAGCATCGTATGTCCCGTTTCACCTCTGCGGTTAATCGTCAAATGCAAACGGAACGCCTTCACATTCTGTTTATCTTTATTATTCGAAGGCATATAGTTTACAAATTCATAATTGGAAGAAGCGATCTTATCAAGTTTCAGATTGCTAATGAAAACAGATCCTGCCGCAGCCATCGGCGAATAACTTGCAAAGGTAAAGGCCATGCACAAATTCGAAAGTCTTTCAGGAACACTGAATTGCATTTTACGAGATCCTATCGCCTTGGTAGAAACAGGAGGATAAAAAAGGAAATCCTTCAAAACTGCAGGACGGTCGCCTGTCGCCGCGTAGCGGAAGCCGACAGCCATGTGATCGCGGCCCGGAACAAACATGCGGGAAGCATCTTCCGAGAACGGCATTTCAAATGATATTTCATAACCCACATTCGGTTCGAGCGTTACCTGCTGGCAAAGATCCTGCCAATTTCCAGCCACTTCATTCGGAAGTCCCACAAAAACCTGACTTGCGATTTTACCCGATTCGTCGACCTTCGCCTGGTCAAAATTATAATTGGAACTGAATCCCGAAACCGATACCGAAAGCGAAGGCGCAGATGTCGTCACGCTTTTCCAGTATTCCGTGCCACCGCGGGAAATCAAACGGAAATTGTGCACCGAAGTATCCGTAGAGGGCAAAAGCTGAGTCGTTTCCAAGCCAGAAACTCCAGGCTTTGCCGGTTCCACATAGAACTGAGCCACGTTTGACGCAATCTGCACCGGAGTCGGGTTCGATGTATTCGAACATGGGTCTTTATCTTCAAAACTTACACCCGCCCGTTGTTCAATCACCTTACAGGTTCTGTAAAGCGTACTGTCTACCACAAACCACTCGATTTCCTCAATCGAAACATAATGGCCATTGTTATCAAAACGCATACGGCGAAGCGTCAATGTATCCGTATTCTCATTCGTCGAAGCCGAACCAATCCTGAAAGACGAAGAATCCGGACTCACAGCTGTCGGATTCATATAAATGCTCGACAGATTTGCCATGTAGAAAGAGTCCGTTTCCGAAGAAGCCTTGTATTCCAGGGAAGCCTTCGCCCCCATCTGCGCCACGTCATCCTTAAAGAGATTTGCCACGTTTTCCGCTTCTTCCGAAGCGCGCAGCATATTCTGCGTTCTCACGCGGAACTTGGTGCTGTCCGAAAAAGCCTGACCTGCCACCAATACGACGATGCCGATCATCGCCATATACACCACGAGTTCCATCAATGTAAAGCCACTCTTCTTCATTGAATAATCCTCGAAATGCTGATGAATGGGACGGTATTCTTATACTTCCAAGAGACGGTCACTTCTAAACGCTTGGCATATACATGCGAAGTCGTATCGTAAGCGGTCGTATCCCTGCGGGTAAAAAAAGAGTCCGGACCGACCTCAACCTTTGTCGAATATTTCACCTGCATCTCATACTGGTTACTGCCGGGTTTCCCCTTCCAAGTGCGGGTGATCGTATCAATCGTAATCGTCGAACCCGAAGTCAAACTTGAAATGCCGAGACTGCTCAAAGAATCCACCACCTGTTGCGCGACCTCTATCGCGCCATCACGGCCGCGAATACGGAGAAGCGTATCCCGGTTTCCCGTCTGCAAATGGTTCAGCGCCACATACAAAAAGCCAAGCACAGCAATCGCAATCAGGACTTCAATAATCCCGAAGCCCTTCTTGGCCACCTTGGCTATTTTTTCACGAGACCACACCATTCCACCAGCTCCTTACAGATCCGCCCAAGATTCTCTTCCATCGTAACTGATTTTTGAAACGAAGCTGTTCCGGGTTTCCACCTTAACGGCTGCACCGAACAAATCCGTTTCCAAATACCGCACCAAGAAATAACCTTCATACGGAGCGGCAGAAATTCCAAAACGAGGCACAAATTGCGCACCCGTGCCATTTGTCAGCCAGTTGCTTCCATCAAACGAAGATTCCGTCATCGCTACCAGATTCACACCGGTCGGCATTTCCAGCCGATCGAGCTCCGTCGCCGTACCCGTTTCCGTACAGGCAGATTTATAAGCCACAAGCACATTGTTATCCGCCTTGACACAGACCGTATCACTGATCTGTTTTGCCTTGTTCGCTACCGTTTCTGCAAAAGCGGCCACATTAAAAGCAGCGTCTTTCACGCGATTGTTGGCAATCGCCTGGCGCAAATTCGAATAACCGGCCGCAGATAAGATGCCAATGATGGCAACGACGACCAACACTTCAATGAGGGTAAAACCCTTCTTTGTCAGAATACTCTTTTCCACATTATAAATCTATACAATTTACGGCAATCGCGTAAACAAAACAATACAAAGGGCTGCCCAAAACGGGGCAAAATAGCGATGCAATTTTTTTTGCCACATTAAATGGCGAAGGATGCTCTCAAATTTTCAATATTCGAAGCAAACTCCGGATCGTGACGCATATCACGTTCGACGGCCTTGATGCTGGCGATTACCGTCGTATAATCACGTCCGAACTGGAAACCAATGCTTAACAAGGATTCCTTGGTCAGCTCACGGCAGAAGTACATCGCCACCTTACGCGGAACCGAAACCGATTTTACTCGGGTATTGGCTCGCAAAGATTCCACGGAAACGTGGTAGGCATTCGCCACCATTTCCTTGATCGAAGAGATCGTCGGAATCGGCTTGTCGGCCACATTTGCCGGATCAATCACATTGCAAGATTCACAAAGTTCCTTGAAGGTATCGAGAGTCAAATTGACTCCGAGAAGATCGTGGTAAGCAAAAAGCTTGGTCACGACCCCTTCGATTTCACGCACATTGCCACGCTGATGCTGAGCCACCCAGCGGAAAATACGGTCGCGTTCTTCTACCGGAATCTGCAAAGCATTCGCCTTTTTGCGAAGAATGTTCAAACGGGTTAAAAAATCCGGAACATCCACGGCAATGCTGTTGCCGTCAAAATGCGTAAATCCATCGTAAAGGTTCGGAATTTCGGTCGGGCGGCGGTCTGCGCAGAATACGGTCTGGCGCTTTGCTGCCACACGTTTCTGCAGGACCTGGAACAGAGCCTTTTCTGTCGCTCCGTGTCCAATGCCAGCGATTACCTGAATATCGTCGATCAGCAAAAGTTGCGGATCTTCGTAAGTACTGCGCAATTTCGCAAGCGCGTCCGCACGTTCTGCACGGGAAACGCTCATGTCCTGAGTGAGCATGAAATCTTTCAAGAACTGTTCTGCCGTGCGGAAGACAACGCGTGAAGCCGTGCTGTACATGATCGCATAGCGGCCAATCGACTGCAACAAATGCGTTTTGCCGACGCCCGGGCCTCCGAAAAGGAAGAACGGATTCATAGAACATTCCATCGGATTTTCGGCGATCGTGCGGCACATGGCAAGAGCAATGCGGTTCGAGTCGCCTTCCACAAAGGTGTCGAAGGAATAGTTCGAATAGAACAAAGCGAGAGTCTTAGCGTTTTCCGCAAGGAGAGTCTTTTCTTCACGGCTGATCAGCGGTTTACGGACAACAGGCTTTTCCACAGCGGCTTCGCTTGCGGCGTCCGTGGACATGATCATCACCTGGGACGCCTTGCTGCTTGCAGAAACAGAAATCAAATAATCGTTGATTTCCGGGTCTGCCTGCTTAAACGCTTCTAAAAGGGCGCTTCTAAACTGACCGTTGATCCAAGAGGCGACAAGTTCGTTTGCAGCGATGAGCTTTGCACAGCCGTTTTCAATGCAATCCAAGGTCAAGTTCTTCTTGCCGAACCACATATCGTAAGAGTTCGCCGAAAGCGAGCTCCGCAAAGAAGAAAGGACAGAATCCCACAGGCCCTGTGAGGCATCTGCCAACCGAATTACATTATCTATCAACATTCAACCAAAAGAAAACGGTAAAGGTTTTACATACCCATTTTTTACGGTTTCGTAATTTAACAAAAACTTGCAACTTGGGGACTTTTTTTCAAAAAATCTTAAAAATCGCCGAAATTTAGCCAATTTCAAACATTTCAGTTTTTGTTCAAAATATCATCTTTTAAGTCTGCAATACAACCCTAAAATATCCCCAATTAAGGTCACAATTTATCCACCGATATTTTCGGAAGAATCCCTTGCCAGATTTTAGAGCCTATTGCTGAGAGATTCAGGAGTAGGAGGTTGGAATGTTATTGCGAGGAATACATCCGCTTCTTTGGGGCATTACAAAGTACGTTCAGAGATCTGCTTGTACTTTTCGTAAACCATCGGAACCAGTTCCGTTTTCGGATTGATCGGCTTTTCCGCAGAAAGTTTTTTGATGTCGATCGGTTCCATGACCGTGGAGCGGACGACGACCGTGTCCGAACTTTTGCGGGTTTCCCATGTCGTGCGGGAACCTTCGATGTAGATTGGGAGAATGATGGCGTTCAAATCCGTTGCGAGGCGGAAAGCCCCGCTCTTGAACGGTTTAACGGTTCCATCCTTGCTACGCGTTCCTTCCGGGAAGATAAAGGCTCGCACCGTTTCCTTCGAAGATTCGAGGCGGTCCTTGATGGCAACGCATGCACGGGAATCCTTACGGTCCACGATCACGCAGTGCAAAGCCTTCATCCAAAAATTCAGGAACGGGATATAGGTCAGTTCCTTCTTTGCAAAAAAGCCAATCGAACGTCCGAGCGTCAAAAAGACGATCGGAATATCGAAATAGGACTGGTGATTGCCCACCACAAAAACCGGACGGTTCCAATCGACACGGGAAAGCGCCGACTGATTTTCAATGTCGATGTGAACACGGAGCACCTTAAAGCAGTACTTCGTAAACGTCTGTACGCGGTATTCTACCCATGCCGGCACCGACTTCCGCATGAATACACAGCGGAACAGGAACGGCGGCATCACGACCATCATATATCCCAAAACCAAAATGATGACGCGGATCTTAAAAAGGATCAGTGGCATATGTGATTTCTCCGAGAGCGGTCTTTCTAAATAGCGTAAAAACCGGGAAGGTTTAAATTCAGAAAGACGGCCCTTCCAAAAACGTTTTTTACAATATAGCAAAATCAGCACCGCCTCTGCACGGGTGACGCCGACGTAAAAGAGACGTTTTTCTTCTTCTAATTGCATTTTTTTCTGTTTTCGCGAACCTTCGCATTCGCCCGGAGTCAAGCGTTCAGATAGCCCCGCATAAAAGACGACCGTATACTGTAAACCTTTGGAACCGTGGACCGTTTCTACATGCACACCGGGAACTTCGGGAGATTCCGAATCCTCTTCACGGTAAACGGGAATGCGAAAATTTTGAAGCGCCTCTTCGTAATACAGGCGCTGTCGATTATAACGCACCAGAATGGCAAAGTTCTTAAATTCGAGATCATACGCTTCACGGAGTTCCTTGATTTTAGAAACGATGCGCAAAAGCTCCGTTTGCGGATCTTCACTGACCCAAAATTCCGGAGCGCGATTTTCCAAAAAGATCGGTTTCTTTGAGCTGTTCCCCGCTCGCAGCGTTTTGCGAAGAAGCAACGGTTTATCTTCAAAGATATTGTTCGCCAAATACAGCACCTTGGGAACGGAGCGGTAATTCCATTCGAGGCGCAACAGTTTGGAATGGGGAAAGTCCTTGCAGAAGCGAAAAACGTTCCCAATATCTGCGCCGCGAAACCCGTAGATAGCCTGGTCGTCATCGCCCACGGCAAAAAGGTTTTCGTTCTGTCCGAGGATTGCTCGAACAAGCAAATACTGCGAAGGATTGATATCCTGATATTCATCAACAAGAACTTCCCTAAAGCGGTTGCGGATTTCCTTTTGCACGGCGGATTTTTTTTCAAGTAGTTCCGTGGCGAGGTAAATTAGATCTTCAAAGACGATGTTCCCTGTTTTTAAAACGCCTTGGCGAATGACCTCGAGTTTTTTTAAAAGATTACCGGGAAGGTTTGGCTTAAAAAGATCATCGCGTGAAATTGCATCCGGCGAAATCCGATGATCGACCAAGGCGCAGGCGAACCGTTCACTTTCCCCTTCCCCAGGCTTTGGAGCCTTCAAAAATCCGGCGAGTTCCCAGCCGAATTTCCCGTTGAACTTTTCTCGTAAAATGGAATAAGCGAGCGAATGGAAAGTGCTCAGTCGAATATCCGCATCGGGAAAAAGCTTTTGTACACGTTCGCGCATTTCGGCAGCCGCCTTAGCGGTAAATGTCAGAGCGAGAATCGATTCCGGTTTTACGCCCTGCAGAACGCGCCACTGGATACGCCTCGTCAAAACGGATGTCTTGCCCGATCCTGCCGCCGCCAAAATCAAAAGAGGTCCATCCTTTTGATGATCATAAAGAACGGCCCTTTTTTGATCGCTGTTCAAGCCCTTCAAAATTTCCGTTTCCATTTCTTCTTTTGTCGCCATGCGAATTCTCCCTTTTCACGGTTTATCCGTCTCGTTAGTGAACAAAAAAACGTCTTCTGCATAAGAAGACGCTCGAAAAATCAAAACAGAGAAAAAGAAAGGTTTTTTAATGATTTTCGGAATTCACATGATCCAACGATTCCACTTCGGAAAACGTGGACGACTCCTGTTTTTTCTTTTCGGTCATAAAGAACACAGCACCGGCAAGGCTCACCACCAGGCTTACCATGTAAGCGAGGAGCTGCACCACCACAGACTGCAAGCCCGGCACGCCGATACGGTCAAAGAGAGACTGCGCCAAAAGTTCACGCGGGCCAAAACCGCCAATCGAAATCGGAAGCGCACTGATCACCGAAACCATCGGAATAAAGAAGAAGTACCACGAGACATCAATATCGAGACCAATCGCAATTCCACAAAAATAATGTACGACCACGCGCAGACCCTGCGTCAGAGCCGAAAGCACAACGATGTGTACCCACATTTTCCAATCGCGATAATGCTGAAAACGTTTCTGAAAATGCAAAATACGGGTCTGTACCGACTCAGGAAAAATCTTATTTGAAAACCAGGCGAGAACACGCCCGATCCGCTTGCTGAAAAGTCCGGCAAACAAAACGCAAAAACCGAGAAACACCCACAGCGAAGGCAACAGGAACAAGCGCTGATTCGGATCGCGAATAAAGAACAACAAGCCGACCGCGAGCGCGAGCACGTTCAAAAAGAAGAGTCCAAAAAGACGGTCAAAAAAAGTCGCGGTCAAGCCACCACCCACCGTCCGCTGATTTCCCTGCATACGGATGTCGTAGACCTTTTTGACGTCTCCACCCACGTTTCCCGGCATAAAGTTGTTAAAGAAAAGCCCGACAAAATAAAGCTTCACCAGGTGCCAATAGCCCATGTGAACTTCTTGCTTATCCAGCAACAGCTTCCACTGCAGGCAACCGGTAAAATTGGAAAGGGCAAGGCAAAACATGGCAACAAACAGCGGCAATAGCGAAGATATCGAAAACAGATTCCAAAGGTCACCCGTGTCCCAGCCCGGAGCGGTCACAATTTCCCTGTACACAAAGTAACAAGGAACCAGCGTTACCAAAAGTTTCAGACAAAAAATCAAAAAAGACTTCACGCGAGTGTTCATGGATTCTCAATCGTCTTTTGCAAGACCGCTAAAATTTCATTCGCTGTACGACTCCAGTGGAAACAATCGGCATAACGCTTGGCATTGGCCTGCAAATTTTCACGGAGTTTTTCATCTTCATAAAGGCGTTCCATCTGCTGACAACAGCCTTCCACGCCCTTGGACCTGGGATACAACAAGCCAGTCACGCCGTCTCGGATACAATCCTTGTATCCCGAAAAATCCGGAGCGATCGTAGTCGTTCCATACTTACCCGCACAGATTACCGAAAAGCCCCAGCCTTCCTGGTAATCGGTCTGCAACAAGCAAAACGCGCGGCGCATCAAATCGGCCTTGCGTTCCCGAGTCGCATTGGATTCCACAAGAACGCGGTCGCCTAAGCCTCGGCGTCGAATCTCGTTCGGCAACTGCGATAGTTTTGAACCGGAAAGAGTCATGCGCAACAAAAATCCCGCATCGGGATGGCGACGGCTAAAGACTTCAAACGCATCCAACGCCGCAACCAAACCATTGCCGTGACCCTGCGAAGAACTCCACAAAAAGAAGCGTTCCTTTTGCGAAACAGGAGGTAAATCTTCAGGAATGAGATCCGAGCCACAGTACACAAGCGCAATGCGATTGCGGGAAATCCCCAAATCGATCAAGCCCTGCACAAGCGTTGGAGATACGGAAATAAAAGACGACCTGGTGTAAAGGCTCGGCAAAGCGATTTCCCAAATCCACGTGAGCAAGGAAGCTAGCGAAATGCTCTGCCTAAAAATCGCCGTACGCCATAGCCGATGCACCAACACGACCGTTGGCAGATCCGTCTTCTTTTCAATTCTCAGCGGACGTCCGGCCAGATTTTCTAGAGCTACGTCAAAATGAAATTCTTTATTCAGCTGCGGAATTGGATTTTCCCCCGAACGCACCACAGTCACACCATTCAACACCTCCCGCGGAGGCGCTCCGTGAATAGGCGACACGAGCATCACAACCTCGTTTCCTTGCGAGGCGATGTTCTCAAAGATGCGCTGGGAATAGTATTCAAAGTCACCCGCATCCGGATGCTTAGAATCCCTGCGTTGGAGAACAAGAAGCTTCATTACTTTTTCTTCGGTTTCTGTGCGAGAATACCAATGGAAAGCTGCGTATAACGGGCAAGCGGTACACGGTCAAAGGCATCCAGGAAAGCATCCTTCGCCTTTTGATACAGAGTGCCGTGCAGCGGATACTTCGGCAGTTCCACATTGATTTTGAAACAGGCTTCGCGCAGAATGCGATAAAAAAGGTTCGGTCGCATCCAATCACCGTATTCATACGTGATGTGGAAACCGGCACGCTTGATCAAAGAGCGAAGACCCTTGATCGAGAACTGCGTTTCCCAACCGGCAAACCATTTTCCCATCGCAATCAAGACGTGCTTGATCACCGTGTAGATGTGGAAGGTCTGCGGCACGTCACAAAGAATATAACCGCCTTCCTTGATGATGCGGAAATTTTCCTGAATCAGCGGATTCGGATTCACAAAGTGTTCTGCGAGACCCTGATGGAAAATCAAATCGAAAGTGTTATCCGGGAACGGCGAATGGAAAGCATCGCCACGGACACAGTGCAGATTTCCTTCGAGACGTTCACGGATGCGCAAATTTTCGACAGTCTTCAAGCTTTCTGCCGAAAAATCGAGAACGTAAACGTCCGCGCCTTGCCTTGCAAGTTCCGCACTGTCTCGACCCGTACCAGGTCCGACTTCAAGGATTTTCAATCCCTGTACATTGGGGAAATATTTATGAATCGTCTTACGGATCGCCGGGGACGCAGGATACACCTTGGAAAGGTCCTGCTTACGAGCCCAGAAACGGTCCCAAACAGATTGATCAGGTTCTTTAATAGACATAGCTTCGGAAATATAGGATTTTGCGCAAAAAACCGAAAAAAAAGGCTCCAAAAGAAGGTGCTCTCTTGAATGTCATTATTTTATGACATTTTGATTTTACTAGTCATTTTAAATTTACTACATTACTGTTGAAACATGGATTAACAACACGCAAAAATGTTTTCTTAATCTTGCAAAAAACACACAAATATTTCAATCATGCCTTAATTTTTTAAAAAACAACGATTCGAAAATTATGCTCTTGAAATTTTACACTCTTGGCACGCTCCTTGCTCTAGAAAAAAACGATATTATAGGAAAAAGGACAATAAATGCATATTGATTCAACAGACGTCACTCTGAAACGCTACTTGGACGACATCCGTAAGACAGCTCCGCTGACTCGTGAAGAAGAACAGATCCTGTTCCAAAAAGCGAAAGAAGGTGACAAAATCGCTCGTCAGAAATTGATTTCTGCTAACATGCGATTCGTTTTGAAAGTCGCGATCCAGTACCGCGGCTGTCCGATTCCTCTTCCGGATCTTGTGAGCGAAGGCGCTATGGGCCTCGTTCGTGCTATCGAAAGTTTTGAACACACCCGTGGTTTAAAGTTCATCAGTTACGGCGTATGGTGGATTAAGGCTTACATTACACGCGCCATCAACGAACAGGGCAACCTGATACGTCTTCCGGCAAACCAGCACTTGCGCGTGCGTAAAGCTTTGCACGAACAGTCCCGCGGTAAGGAGATCAGCGAAGACATTCGTGAATTGATCCAGATCGGTCAGCGCGGCGTTTCGTTCGACAGCCCGCTCAAGGCAGATTCCAAGGCTACCTACGCAGAAGTTCTCGCCGACGGCAGTGCTTCGAACCCGGAATCCGATTCGGAAATTCAGAGCGTGGAAAATCTTTCCAAGGAACTCATGGAACAGCTTCCAGAACGTGAAGCGAAGGTAATCGAAGGCATCTTCGGCATTAACCAGGAAGCTCCGCAGACCTTGCGTGAAGTCGGCGAATCGATGAACATTTCTCACGAACGTGTTCGTCAGTTGCGCGACCAGGCTCTTCGCCGTATTCGCAAGTACAACAGCCGTGAATTCTTGCAAGAAAAGAAGGACGCGTTCCTCGCGGCCATCAACAAGTAATTCTATTTTCAATTTTAAAAAGCCCGTCAAACAGACGGGCTTTTTTAGTTTTAAAAACTCCGATTAGAGTTCTGCCACCGTTTCGATTTCAACAAGGGAACCCTTCGGAAGTCCAGAGACTTCGAAGCAACTACGCGCCGGCTTGCTTACGAAATGTTTTTCGTAAACCGCGTTGAACGCGTTAAAATCGCCAAGGTTCTTGAGGAAGCAAGTTGTCTTCACCACTTTCGAGATGTCGGAACCTGCCGCCTTGAGAATCGCTTCGACGTTCTTGCAAGCCTGTTCGGCCTGTTCTTCGATCGTCGATCCTTCTACGTTACCCGAAGCCGGATTGATAGGAATCTGGCCCGAAGTAAAGATGAAGTTCCCGGACACAATCGCCTGCGAATACGGGCCGATTGCCGCCGGAGCTTCTGCTGTATGAATGACCTTCATGGATTTTTCCCTTGGGTTATACACCGAGCTTCGTTTTCACGATTTCGGTTGCGTGCTGGATGGCACCAGAAACCTTTTCCACTTCACGGGTACCGGCCTGTGCACGGTCCGGACGTCCACCGCCACGGCCGTTTGCATAGGCGGCGAGTTCCTTCACCAAGTCTCCTGCCTTAACGCCCTTCTTCTGAAGAGCCTTGCCGACGAGAACAGCGATGCTGCCCGCCTTGCCACAGACATTGCCGAGCACGACGACTTCGTCGTCTGCAATCTTTTGGGCAATGCCGTCTAGGAGCGTCTTGAAGCCGTCATCCGGAGCCTTCGTGTCGCGGATATAGAGCTTCGCTTCACCGACCTGTTCCGGATTCTTCAAAAGTTCTGCAGCGGCGGAAGCCGCGATTTCGAGCTTTGCGTCAGCGAGTTCCTTTTCGAGCTTGCGAGCGTTTTCAAGAGTGAGTTCAAAGCGTTCGACAATCGCATCGTTCTTGGCGCGGAGCTTGTCACGTAAAACGGTGAGAACGGAGTCTTCCAGGCGGAAGAGAGCCATTGCGCCACGGCCCGTAAGAGCTTCGATACGGCGCACGCCCGAGCTCACGCTCGCTTCCGAAACGATCTTGAACATACCGATGGCACCCGTATTCTTCACATGGAGACCGCCGCAAAGTTCCTTCGAGAATTCTTCGCCGCAGGCACCCATCTTGACCACACGAACTTCTTCGCCGTACTTTTCGCCGAAGAGAGCCATAGCACCGCTTGCCTTCGCTGCGTCCACGTCCATCACGTCGGTGTTCACCGGAAGCGTTGCACGGATCTTGTCGTTCACAATGTCTTCGACCTGCTGGATTTCTTCCTTGGTCATCGCCTGGAAATGGCTAAAGTCAAAGCGGAGAAATCCCGGTTCCACACGGCTACCCTGCTGGGCAACGTGCGAGCCCAAGACCTGACGGAGGGCCGCCTGGAGCAAATGCGTTGCGGAGTGGTTTGCACGGATATCGTCGCGGAGACGCATATCAACCTTGGCGACAAATTCCACGGACATCGTGTCCTTGTTCGCTTCGCCCTTGGTCACCTTACCGCGGTGCACAATCGTATCGTTCACGCGAATCGTGTCGAAAATGGCGATGTCCAAGCCTTCTGCCTGGAGAAGGCCCTTGTCGCCGACCTGACCGCCCATTTCTGCATAGAACGGAGTCGTGTCGAGGACGATCGAAAGAATACCCTTATCTTCACGGAAACGGAGAACCTTGACTTTCGCGGTGTCCGCTTCGTAACCGACGAACTGCGTCGAACCCACAGCGTATTCCGTCCAACCTTCAGAGCCCATCGTGTTGATGCCCTTCTTCATGTTGGCACGTGCGCGGTCCTTCTGTTCCTGCATGCACTTTTCGTAGCCTTCTTCATCGATCAAAAGACCCTTTTCTTCGGCGAGAATTCCGGTGAGGTCTGGCGGGAATCCATAGGTATCGTAAAGGAGGAAGACCTTGTCACCCGGAATTTTTTCGCCCTTCTTCAAGTCAGCGGAAATGGTTTCGAAGCGTTCAAGGCCTGCATCGAGAGTGCGAATAAAGCTTTCTTCTTCGCTCTTGATGACATTTGCCACAAAATCCTTGCGTTCGCGGATTTCCGGGAAGGCGTCTCCCATCGTATCGGCGAGGACCTGGACAAGCTTATAAATAAAGGCTTCCTTCTGTCCAAGGAGACGCGCAAAACGGCTTGCGCGGCGGAGAATGCGGCGAAGCACATAGCCACGGCCTTCATTCGACGGAAGTGCACCGTCAGCGATGGCAAAAGAAAGTGCGCGGAGGTGGTCCGCGATCACGCGGTGCGGAGTACCTTCAACACCGTCATTGTACGGGACGCCGGAAAGTTCAGCGACCTTGCTGATAATCGGAGTGAACACGTCCGTATCGTAGTTGCTGGTTTTGCCTTGCAAAATGGCGCAAATACGTTCAAAGCCCATGCCGGTATCCACGTTCTTCGCCTTGAGCGGAACGAGGGATCCGTCGGACAGGCGTTCATACTGCATGAACACGTTGTTCCAGATTTCGATATAACGGTCATTTTCACCGTTCACACCTTTGATCGGGTCCTTGAACGTTTCCGCCTGCGTGGCGATGTCACCACGGTCATAGTGAATTTCGGAGCAAGGACCGCAAGGGCCGGTGTCACCCATTTCCCAGAAGTTCGAATGAGCGCCGAAGCGCATAATGCGATCATCCGGAAGACCCGAAACGTCCTTCCAGATTTGCCAAGCTTCGTCGTCGTCTTCGTACACGGTTGCAAAGAGACGTTCCTTCGGGAGCTTCCAGACTTCGGTCAAAAGTTCCCAAGCCCAAGCAATCGCTTCTTTCTTGTAATAGTCGCCAAAGGACCAGTTGCCGAGCATTTCAAAGAAAGTGTGGTGATAATTATCGCGACCGACCACATCCAAGTCATTGTGCTTGCCCGAAACGCGAAGGCACTTCTGACTGTTGCAAACACGCTTCCAACCCTTCGGATTATCTCCGAGGAAAATCGCCTTGAACTGGTTCATGCCGGCGTTGGTGAACATCAGCGTCGGGTCGTCATGCGGAACAACCGGCGAGCTGCGGACAAACAAGTGTCCTTTGGATTCGAAAAACTTGATAAAGGATTCGCGCACCTGCGCGGAAGTCATCGTTTCTGCCATAAGTTTACCTTTGGATTTATCCGGCGGCAAAGTTAACAAAAAAAGGACCGGAAAAAAAATCCGGCCCTTTCTGGTTGATCGAAAAACAGGGTTAATGCACCGCCATGCGCTTTAACGACAAAATCCGCCCGTTTTGAGAAAGCCTGACCAAGCAAACGCCCTTCACCAAAAGATTTTCCAGTTCAAGCGTCTTCGAAAATCCATAGAACGAATCCCGGTAAAGGATCTTTCCCGAAAGATCATACACGGTTAAATCCTTTTTGCCCACAAGCGAAGTATTCGCCTGAAGAAGATTCCCATGAACTTGGAGCGAAGAAACCGCATTTTGCGGATTTAACAAATCGATCGCTGAAGAATTTTCAGATGGCGCGTCCGAAGAATCCGATACAATCGTAATTTTAAATTCAAGATCGACTCGTTTTTGTCCATAAACAAGAGCCTGCCTAATCGTGTAAGATTCTCCGATTTCCGTTTTGAAAGGAAACTGGGCGATTTTTGCAACCCCTTCCGAAAGATCCAGTTCCGAGAAAACCCGAGCGACGGATCCTTCCGAATCCCAATTGCAAACATTTCCGGAAGCATCGAAGCAATGACCAGAAGCCGATGCGGTCGATGTCGGATTAAGCGAGCCATCGGATTCCACTGCATAATAGAGAAGATCTCCCGAAGCAAAGAGGGAGCTTGCAGAACCGACAACCCCGAGCGATTCCAAAGCTTCGTTCACATCTACAGACACCGACGTATACAGGGAATCCTTTTGCAACGTGACAGCATAGGTAAACGATTCCGTCAATAGTTCCACGCTAGAACTCGAAACATCCATTTCGCTCGAACTCGAAAGTTCCACGCTAGAACTCGAAACATCCGTTTCGCTCGAACTCGAACTTTCCACGACACAAGTTTCCACCGAAATTCCGTCCTGCGTTGCAAAGCAAATCTTTTCATCCTCTTCCAAAATGTTGTACAAATTCACTCCCAGGTTCACTCCAGCCCAGGAATTCATCGTCGTAAAAGAATTCACATTTTGAGAGCCAGGAAAAACGTCATCGACCAAGTGGGTAAAGTCAAAACCATCGTCATACCCCGTCACTTTTAAATTTCCCGCTTCGACGACATCAATTCTCTGATGGCTGACCACATCATTCAAAACATCTTGATTCCAAGCGGTCTGATCGTAATCAATATGCCAAATCAAAAGGCCATGATTCGGGAGAGATGCATCCCATCCGCTCTGCTGGCGGTTTTCGATCACGTACCATTCATCGGCTTTCCCGCTTACCGGAACCTTGTACGCCTGATTCGAAGAATTCAAGCTTTCGAGAACCGTTACTCCGGAAGAGGAACTCAGAGTCGTATAAGACATCCAGCCCATAAATTCCTTTTCAAATGCACTGTAACCGACCGGTTTACCGCCACCGTTATTGTACATCCCTGTCGACATCACATCCCAAGCATGCGCCCCCGGAGCCTGATAAGCATTGTTAGAAAAATCGTCATAGCAATCCGAAGCAGCGACGCAGTAATGATCTTTCAAACCCATCGTATGGCTGAATTCATGCACAAAAGTTGCGATCGGCAAAAGTTTCGTCGCGCTAGACATCTGGCTGATGATAAAATACGAATTGAAGTTTTTTGAACTTCCTGCACTGATTTTCCCCCCATCCCACTGCAATTCGTACTGATAGCCCCCTAAATTATTGGCCGCGGATTCCGTCCCCGCATAAAGAACCACAGTTGCATCGATATCGCCATCCCCATCCGAATCATACAAGCTCGGATCAAAATTCGGATAGTTGACCTTCAGGGTTGCTATCGCTTCTTCGATTAATGTATGAACCGAATTGGTATAGCTTGAAAGAGAATCCGAAACGGAAACCAGATAGATGTCAAAGGTCGGAACAAAAATTCCATTGGACTGATCTCTGAAATAATCCTTGACAGAGCCCAAATGGTTATTCTCCGTATAGCCGACTTGATTCAGCTGATTCCAATATTTTGCGGAATCCGCATTGGAGGCACTTGGAGACGCCACCAACAAGACCGGGAAACGGTTGGTACCCGTCGCATGGGAATTTGCACTCGGAAGCCGAAGCAAAGGAATTGTATTTTCCGCAGACGGCACCCAATCCGATTTCTTTTCTTCCCCATTTTGGTCGGGGCGTTCAAGCTTATTCGGATTTTTCTTTTGATGCGACTTTCGCACTTTGGACTTATCGAGTTTTTGCAAAAAAGACTTGTCGGAAGCATCTCGCAGATCTGCATTCTTCGCTTTGACAGAACTGGCCTCCCCCTCTTCATCCACATAGTAATAGACGCCGTCGGAATCGGAAATGACAAGATAACCATCTACGGTTTGCGTATAACGATAATGTTCATCGCCTCCGTTCCGAAGGGTGAGCGAATCGCCCGCGTTATCTATCGAGTAGGGAGTCGGATTTGCAGGAAACGCCCAAAGGCCAGCAGAAAATAGCGACGCGTTTGCAAGCAAAAAGTACTTTTTCAAGTTCCATTTCATCTTAAGCCTCCTACAGCCTTGTCTCTGTAAACTAAGCTCAAAAATATCAATTCGTTCTCACTTCTGGCCACTATTCGTGTAAACGGTGTTTAATCAACGATTTTTTTACAAATCATATAACTATATTTATACCGTGGCTAAATTACCTATCGTATGTATCGTAGGACGCCCGAACGTGGGCAAGTCCTCTCTTTTCAATCGCATCCTCGGACGCAGAGCTGCTGTCGTTTCTGACCGTGAAGGCGTGACCCGCGACCGTCATTATCAAACGGCAACTTACAAGGGCCGTGAATTCACCGTCGTCGACACTGGCGGATTCCTTCCGGATGACACGATTGACGTCCTCGCCGCCAATGTGCGCGACCAGATTTTCACAGCAATCCAAGAAGCAGACCTCGTGCTGTTCATGGTTGACGCTCGTGTCGGCATCACCAAGCTCGACGATCAGTTCGCAAGAATGATCCGCAAGCTCGACAAACAATGCCTTTTGATTGCAAACAAGAGCGAAGTCCCGGAAGACCGCGCCGAAAGCTGGGAATTTTTCTCGCTCGGCATGGGCCAACCCCGCACCATCAGTGCGCTCACCGGCTACGCCTGTCTTTCGCTCTTGGATGAAGTCATTTCGCTTCTCCCCAAAAAGGGTCAGTCCGACAAGGAAGAAAAGCGTCCTATCCGCTTTGCGATCCTCGGACGTCCGAATGCGGGCAAGTCTACGCTCCTCAACCGTCTTATGGGCGAAGAACGCGTCGTGGTTTCCGACATTCCGGGCACGACCCGCGACTCGATCGACTGCACCTTCACCGTCGATGGTGAAAAGTTCGTCGTGACCGATACCGCAGGCCTTCGCAAAAAGGCGAAAGTCGAAGACGAAGTCGAAATCTTCAGCAACATGCGTACCGAAGAAAGCATCCGCCGCTCGGATCTTTCCATTCTCATGATCGACGCAACTCTCGGCATATCAGAACAGGACTTCCGCATCATCCAGAGCATCCGTCAAGCGGGCAAAGGACTGATCATTCTCTTGAACAAATGGGACATTCTCCCGGACAAGACAGAAAAATCCTTTGACCACATGGTGAAGGCGATGCGTGAACGCGAACCGTTGTTCGAATTCACCCCAATCCTCTCGATCAGCGCCAAGGAAGGTTTGCGCGTGCACCGCATTCTGCAGGAAATCAAGACCGTCTATGCGAACTGTCGCCGAGTCATCGGCCGTGAACGCATTGCAGAAGTCTTCGCAGAAGCCTGCCAAAAGAATCCGCATCCGGCTCACCAGGGACGCTTGGTCAAGCTCACCCGAGCCTGCCAAATCATGGTCGAACCTCCGGTCATCGACATCGAAACCAAGAACCCGGACGCCGTCGACGAATCTTACAAGCGTTATCTTCTGAAGACCTTCTTCGAAGCGTTCCATTTAAATGGCGCACCGCTCCGTTTAAACTTCGATACCAAACTCATTCTTAGAAAGGACGAAGACCTTGAACAGTTTACTCTCGCTTCCGATAGCATATCTCCTCGGGTCAATTCCAACCGCCGTATGGGTCGCAAAGATCGTCAACGGTAAAGACTACGACATCCGCAATTACGGTTCGAAGAATTCCGGTCTCACGAACACAATCCGCGTCCTCGGCGTCAAGCCGGCTCTGCCTGTTGTTCTCGTGGATCTTTTGAAGGGTTTCTTCGCTCCGACGATCGCTTTATGGATGAACGAAGCTTCCAAGGCTTCGGGCGGTCCGGATTACTTCTGGCTTCCGCTTGTCTGCGGTTTGCTCGCGATTCTCGGCCACAGCTTTACTTGCTTTGCGGGCTTCCGCGGCGGTAAAGGCGTTTTGACCGCTTTCGGTGTTTTCCTTGCCCTCGCTCCGGTCACCGCTCTTGGCGCATTTGCCGTCTGGTGCCTCTTGACCTTCATAACAAAGTATGTCTCCGTGGGCAGCATCTTCGCCTGCATCACGTTGACAGGCCTTGCCACCTTTGGTTATGTCGCCCCGAATATCTATCCGCATGACCACATTAACGAAGGCATCCTCACCATCGCTTGGATCGTCGCCGTGTTCGTCATTTACAAACACAAGGCAAATATCAAGCGTTTGATGAACGGAACTGAAAACGGCTTTGGCAAAAAGAAGAAAAAAGTGTAATTTCCTTATTAGGAAACAAAATTGTATCAATATAAAGGCTAACTAGAACTATGAACGTTACAGTACTCGGCACCGGCGGATGGGGACTTACCCTCGGCCAAGTTTTGAATGACAATGGACACAAGGTTTCTTTCTGGACTTTCTCACAGGCAGAAGTGGATCTGCTTTCTACGGAACACCAGTACAAGGACAAGCTTCCCGGCGTTATTTTTCCGGATTCGTTTACTTACACGACCGACATGAACAAAGCTCTCGAAGGGGCTGAACTCGTTTTAATCGTCGTCCCGTCCCAGGTGATGGGCAACGTCTGCAAGACCTTTGCCAAGTGGAATCCACAGGGCAAGATTCCGACCGTCGTCTGTGCCACGAAGGGCATTCTCGAAGGTACCGACCAGCGCATGAGCGAAGTCATCCTCGAAAACGTTCCTTGGCTTGACAGCGATCACGTGGTGACTCTGAGCGGTCCGACCCACGCAGAAGAAGTTTCCCGCCGCGTTTACACGGCGATTATCGCCGCGTGCCCGAACGAAGAATCGGCAAAGCAGGTGCAGAAAATTTTCAGCAACGACTACATCCGCATTTACACTTCTACCGACCAGATCGGTACGGAACTCTGCGGCTCTGTGAAGAACGTCATCGCGATTGCAAGCGGCATCCTGTACGGCATCGGTGCTGGCGACAACACCCGTGCAGCTCTCATTACCCGCGGTCAGGCAGAAATCTGCCGCCTCGGTCGCGCTCTCGGCGCAAACCCGAGCACCTTTGCGGGCCTCGCGGGCATGGGCGACCTGATCGTGACCTGCCTTTCCCAGCACAGCCGGAACCGCTATGTGGGCGAATGCATCGGCAAGGGAGAAACCCTTTCCCAGGTGATGAGTCACATGAAGATGATCGCCGAAGGCGTTCCGACCTGCAAGAGCGCCAAGGCTCTCGCGGATTCTGTTCACGTGGAACTTCCGATCGTCAATGCGGTCTATGAAGTACTCTTCAACGACAAGAAGCCGGCTGAAGTCATCCAGGAATTGATGAACCGCGATCTGAAGCCGGAAGCGGAGTATTAATTCCCATTGTAAAACATTCACAAGTCAAGTTCGCATGAAAAAAGCGCTCATCAAAAGTCTAATCCTTTTGTGGGCGCTTTTTTTGTCGTCCTGCGTCACGATTCGCGATGACTCCGCCAAAACCGTCTATTCAGAAAGATGGTGCTATTACGACTTCAACGGGATTTACCGTTGCTCGACCTGTTACGGCAGCGAATGCACCTGCAATATTTCCGCATACGATTTATGCTCGTTCGGAACATGGGAGCGTGCTTGCCGCGCCTGCTATGAAAGCCGCTTCAGCGATTTCGCAGACCTCTACGGAGATCCGCGCCTTTCCGTTTGCAGTCCACAAGCCCTGTGCAACCTTTGCAGTGCAGGGAACACAGCCTGTGGACCTTACCCGCGAGCGGAATGGAGCATTCACGTTAACACGGCTCCCCCGCCCCCAGTTTACTACAGAAAGCGTCACCGCGGTCGCCCGGATGACTACCCAGAACCTCCACCGCCAAGGCGCAAACGGTAAACGTCAAACCGTCCTAAATTCCTTCACAATTTGCCGCCGCATGCAATGAGAATTCCCCATTGCACCAAGAACTTCCCTCGGCGCGCGTCTTGTAATTGAAAAGCGGCAACTGCACACTCATCTTGGAATCAATCGGGAACTCTACAACGGCAAGCGAATCGCTTGCCACATTTTTAGCGCTCGCATAAAAGAGAGAATCTACCGTTCCCGAAGCACAGCGGAAAACAATCGATCCTTTAGTTCCAGGCATCGCAAGCGGAACCGTTACATCACGGCCTTCCAGAGAATCCTTTCCAAAGACCAGATAAGCGTCCGGAGCGATCTTTGCCGCAAAAGCGGAATCGGTCATCTGCTTGAGCGAGGAGTTGCTCGTTGCCCAAAGGGAACAGCCTTCCAGATTCAACGTATCAAGACTTGCATTGTAATACTCCACGAATTCTTCCTTGCCTTCCGTCATGAATTCCGTAACCAGCAAGTCTCCCTTTTGCGGAGCCCGAAGCTTGGATGGCAAATGCGCAACCGCCGTTAACGTACGAATAGAATCGTTTGAAATCGAAAGAGAAACGTTCGCGTGCAACGAGTTCAACTGCCAATCGAGCACAAAGTTTTCTCCGTCGATCGTCACCTGGGAATCGATTGCATACAAAGTATCCCCTTCCGTCGAAAAGAGTAAAATTTTCGCCTCATATTTTTTCCCTAGGATAAGCATCTCCGTCGCCGCAGTCGCTTCGATTTCCCCTACCAAAAAAGCGTAATCCTTGGAAAAATCTTCACCACGAACCTGCAACGTTCCCGAAGAAATCCCCATCGAATTTTCAAGACCGAGCGGGATGCGCACGTAAAAGAATCCCGCAACCGCATGCATCGCAATGGAAAGGGAAACATTTTCCCCCGCCACGAGGTTCGCCGAAACTTCGCCCTGTTGCACGAGCATTCCATTTGCATAATGCTTGGCATAAAAATTCCAGTCACCCGGATCAAGCCTCTGATCCAAAGTTTTTTCTCCCTCCGAAAGAACCGTGTGAATTGTATCCGGGCCAACAAAGTCCACCACGATACTATCCGAGAGCGGAACGCTTTTTGCAGCAACATCCAAATGCACCGAGGAAAGTTCCCCCGAAGAAACCTCCGGGTTTTCGCCCTGGGTGCAGCCCCAAAATTCAAAAGCCGAAAGCATCGACAACGTAACAATGGGGAAAATTCGCTTTAAATGGATAACTCTCATTTTTGACTCCTATGGTTGAATGAGAGAAGCTCCATATACTAGACGCTTTTCGGCGCTAAATTTCTACATTATTTTTGAAAAGATTTATTAACCCGAATGCTGGGAGATTTCACGATGAAGAAACTGACTCTTTCCGAAAGCAATAAAAAAATCGTCGGCGTATGCGGCGGTATTGCAGAATACTTCGGCATAGACGCGACGATTGTTCGAATCGGTTGGATTTTAGCAACGCTCATTTCGTTTGGAACGGCATTGCTCGCTTACTTGATTTGCTGGGCGGTTATGCCCAACGATCCAGAGTAAACGGATACGGTGAACGGCGCTTAAAGCGCGGATCGTCCAAAACCTTCGCCCACAAGAATCCCTTGCGGGCTTCTTTTATATTCAGATTAAGGTTCGGTGCACGCTTTGAAGCCTTCTGTTCCAAAGAAATCTCGTGGAAAGAAACGTCTGCACTCGGATCCTGCGAAACCACAAATTTCGGTTTTGCGGTAAAGACAGGTTCTGCCTCTACAAATTCGTGCGCAGGAACCTGGGTAAAATCCTTTTTCGGAGCATAGGAATGTGCAGGCGCCTTCGGAGTCGGAGTCGACTCAAAGTGCTTCGCCCTGTGTTCAAATTCCCGATGTCCGGAAGGAATCTCGTTCGAAAGCGTTTTCTGTTCCGCTTCGATGATTTTCTTTTGAGGAACCGGAGCCGAAGAAACTTCCCCACGCATCGCCTTCGCCTGTTCTTCTTTGAACTTGCGAATCAGATCCTGCAAGGGATCCGGCGTTTGCGGAGAAAATTCTTCTGGTTCTTCCAAATTCTCTTCGGAATCCTCTTCCCATTCTTCATCGGTATCTTCTGATTCCCAAGACGCTTTGCGCGACGATTCAGTCGGCAGCTGATTCTGCCGTTGCTGTTTCGCCTTGCGATGCGCAGAATAAGCGATAATCGCAAAGGTAATCAAAATTCCAACCAGATTTTCCATGAGAATTCCAAAGAGTTTGAATTAGGCATTCGGCTGATTCGGCTGGGCATCAACACCGCCGAGCTGGGAACGCATTTGCGTATCGGCCTGGATGTTCTTCATGTTGTAATAGTCCATCACGCCAAGGCGTCCATTGCGAAGAGCGTCCGACATGGCCATCGGAACCTGGGCTTCGCTTTCGACGAGCTTCGCACGCATTTCCATGACCTTCGCCTTCATTTCCTGTTCGGCAGCGTAAGCCATGGCACGACGTTCTTCCGCCTTCGCCTGGGCAATCTTCTTATCGGCTTCAGCACGGTCCGTTTCAAGGCGTGCACCGATGTTCTGACCGACATCCACATCTGCAATATCGATCGATAGAATTTCAAAAGCGGTTCCTGCATCCAGACCCGATTCCAAAACCTTGCGAGAAATCATGTTCGGATTTTCAAGCACATCCTTATGACTTGCGGCACCGCCGATCGAAGACACTATGCCTTCACCTACACGAGCCACCACCGTTTCTTCGCCAGCACCGCCGACGAGCTTCTGAATGCTTGCGCGCACTGTAATACGGGTCACCGCATGCAGCTGAATACCGTCCAAAGCCACAGCGCTCACACGCGGCGTTTCAATCACCTTCGGGTTCACCGACATCTGAACCGCTTCCAGAACGTTACGACCGGCAAGGTCAATCGCCGCAGCCTGCTTAAAGTCGAGCTTGATGTTCGCCTTGTTCGCCGCGATCAAAGCCTGAACCACGCGGATCACGTCACCACCCGACATATAATGAGCTTCGAGGAGGTTCGTATCGACCGGCATGCCTGCCTTGCAGCTTAAAATGCGAGATTCCACAATTACCTTTGGCGGAACCTTGCGTAAGCGCATTCCTATCAACTGGAACATGCTCACGCTTGCCCTAGAGAACAAAGCCTGGAGCCAAAGACTAAAGAAATTGGCAACGAAAGCCAACAGGACCAAAGCGACAATTGCGGCAATGAACAGCGCAATAGCGGCAATCATACTCATAATACCCTCGAACGGTTAAAAGAAATTTCTAATCAACAATATACAACAAAAACTATTTCAAAGTCCATTCGAAATAGGAAATCGTCTTTCTTAAGCCTTCCTCCAGCTGCACGACCGGTTCCCAATTCGAAAGCACTTTCTTTGCACGGGAAATATCCGGTTTACGCTTCTTCGGGTCATCGCCCGGAAGGCTCAGGTAAACGATTTTGCTTTTGCTTCCCGTCAGGTCAATCACCTTCTGGGCAAGTTCGAGCATCGTAAATTCATGCGGGTTTCCAATATTCACAGGTCCAATCGCATCGTTCTGATCCATCATTCGAACAATCGCTTCGATTAAATCCGAAACGTAACAGAAGCTGCGGGTCTGTTCGCCCGAACCGTAAATGGTAATGTCTTCACCCTTCAATGCCTGCACGATAAAGTTGCTGACGACGCGACCGTCATTGGCGAGCATGCGCGGGCCATACGTGTTGAAGATTCGCACGATGCGAATGTCCACACGGTTCTGACGATGATAATCCATGAAGAGCGTTTCTGCGACGCGTTTGCCTTCGTCGTAGCAGCTTCGAATACCGATGGGGTTCACATTTCCCCAGTAATCTTCGGTCTGCGGATGCACATCCGGGTCGCCGTAGACTTCACTTGTCGAAGCCTGGAGAATACGGGCATGTACGCGCTTTGCCATGCCGAGCATGTTGATGGCGCCCATGACGCTCGTCTTGATTGTCTTGACCGGATTATACTGGTAATGGATCGGGCTTGCCGGGCAAGCCAAATTAAAAATGCGGTCAACTTCCAACAGAATCGGTTCGGTCACATCGTGACGAATAAGTTCAAATCGGCGATTGTCACGCAAGTGGTCCACATTGCTCATTCTGCCTGTAAAGTAATTGTCGAGACAGATCACTTCATGACCATCATCCAACAAACGTTCACAAAGATGCGAACCTAAAAATCCAGCACCGCCGGTCACTAAACAACGCATATAAACTCCAGAAATGTCTTTGAAGAATATATATAAATAAAAACGTATCTCGCCTTTCTTTAGACGAGATACGTCGATATCTGCCTTTTAGGGGATTCCTCCGGAGTCCCTCGCTGCTCGGCTCGGCAATGCAGAAATGCGAGCATTTCTGCGCTGCGCTCGCCTCACTGCTAGTCCTTGAGGCAACGGACAGAGTACCTGAAGAACTTATTGTCACCTGCCTCCAGGTCCGCGCAGTCATAATCATCGAGCAAGTACATGCTGTACGCGTAGTAGCTATCGAACTCCGTAGAACTCCAGAAGTGCGCATCGACGCGCAAAGAGCTGGGCAAGCTGCCGGCAGGCAACGCCGAGAAACCGAAAGCATCCGTGCCGTTGCCGCTCGGGCCTTCATCGCTTGACCAGCCGCTGGTGGACTTGAGGGCGGTACCGGCTGTCGAGCTGCCGCCCACAGCTGTGATCAGAGTGTCCCATTCATCTCTACTGGGCAAATGCCAGCCGCTGGGACAAATACCCTGCACCGTGCCGGAAAGTCCACACGTCTTGCCGTAACCGCAATCCAGCGGATTGTCCGCATCGGTTGCAAGTTTCACCGAGTCAATCGCCGCCGCCCAGGTGTAAAGGCGGCCGTATTTTTCGCAATTTGCAGCGACATTGCCGTAACACCAGCTATTTTCCTTGAGACTCGGGGTCTTCACGCTGTCTGCATAATTCAGGTTCTCTGCCATCCACACTTGTTCGCCGATTTTCACCGTCTTGTATGTGTTG
>NZ_JALFIA010000049.1:0-5470 GCF_022776125.1 Hallerella sp.
CGCATTTCCGAAAAGCGTATCTGGCCGGCTATCGACATTTTCAAATCCGGCACTCGCAAGGAAGAACTTCTTCTCGACGAAGATACCCTCCGCCGCGTCTGGATTTTGCGCAAGTTCCTCCAGGAACAGACCTCCGTGGAAATCATGGAATTCATGCGAGACAAGCTTCAAAAGACAAAGAACAACGAAGAATTTTTAGCCTCGATGAATGGCTAGGAGTCAAAACATGTCTCAGAGAATCGCATTTGCTGGTGCAGGTAACATGGGCGGAGCCATTCTCCGCGGCCTCCTCAACTCCGGTTACAATCCAAAGGATATCCTTTTCCACGAACCGTTCGACAAAACGGCAAAGCCTGTGGAAGAACTCGGCGCAGTCCGCTATTCTGACTTTGGCAAAATGGCAAACGATGCAAACGTCATTTTCCTTTGCGTGAAACCGCAGGTTTTTAAGGCTGTCGCTCTCGAATGGAGCGCAAGCGCCAAGGGTAAAGTTTCTTCGAAGCCGAAAATCATTTCGATCATGGCTGGCGTTTCCCGTGCAAAGATCATCGACGCTCTCGACTTTGAACATGGTGACGTCGTGCGCGTGATGCCGAACCTGCCGCTGACTGTCGGCAAGGGCGCTATCGCGATTGCAACGGATGGCGTTTCTGCCGAATCTCTCGAAACCGCCAAGGCTTTGCTTTCGACCGTTGGCGTGACGGTGACCGTCGGTGAAAACCTAATTGACGCGGTGACGGGCCTTTCGGGCAGCGCTCCGGCTTATGTCTTCGAATTCATCGAAGGTCTTGTGCGTGGCGGTGTGAAGATGGGCCTTACCCGTCCGGTCGCAATGCAGCTGACTCTCGCCACCATCGAAGGCAGCGTCGAACTTCTCAAGAAGTCCGGTAAGGACACAGGTGAACTCTCCGCCATGGTTTCTTCCCCGGCCGGCACGACGATTGCAGGCGTCCAGGTTCTGGAAGACGCCGGTCTTCGTGGAACCTTGATGCACACGGTCGAAGCGGCAACGCTCCGTTCCCAGGCTCTCGGCAAGTAAGTCCTAGCACTCATGGCCAAAACGCGCATTCTCTTCCTTTCCGAAGAAAATGAAAGCATCTCTTTTTTAGAAGATGTACTTTCGAGCGTTGATGGCTATGAGACCCTTCTTTGTTCCAACTCTTCGGAAGCGCACGATGTTTTTCGACGCTTTCTTCCCGAAATCACCGTGGTCAATTTGGACCGTCATTTTTCGGATACCCTTTTACACTCGCTGCGAGACATTTCTCCCGCAGCCCGTTTTTTAGGTTTCGGGACTCAGATTTCGAACCCCAGCGCCTTCTGCCAAGATTTTTTCAGCAAGATCTTCAGTGTTGACGAACTCCGTCTGCGCTTCATGACAGAGGTTTCCAAACTCAAAAAACAGTCTGCGCTCCTTTCCAACATCAACGGCGCCTTAAAGAAGATTGTAGGGCACAGCGACCAGGTGAAAAAGCTGTACGGCGCTATCTTCAAAGCGATCCGCAGTAAAGGCGCAACCGTTTTGATTCAAGGCGAATCGGGCGTCGGCAAGGAACTGGTGGCGAAAGCGATCGCGTCCGTTTCGAATCATTTGATTACGGTGAACTGCAGCGCGATCAGCGAAAGCCTTTTCGAAAGTGAACTGTTCGGTCACACGCGCGGAGCCTTTACAGGCGCCATCACCGAGCGCAAAGGTCTTTTCGAAGCTGCCAACGGTGGAGTCCTGTACCTGGATGAAGTCGGCGACATTCCCCTGCCGATGCAGGCAAAACTTCTCCGTTCCCTACAAGAAGGTGAAATTCGCCCGGTCGGATCCAGCGAAACCAAAAAGATCAAAGTTCAAATCGTCGCCGCCACGAACCACAATCTGCAAAAAGATGCCAAGGAAGGATTCTTCCGCAAGGACCTCTATTACCGACTGAACGTCATCCCCATCTACGTTCCCACCTTGCGCGAACGCAAGGAAGACATTCCGGAACTCGTCGAACACTTTATTCGGGAATTCGCCTTAAACCAGGACTTTAAACCGAAAATTTCCGACGAAACGATGCAGGCGCTCATCCGCTACGATTGGCCGGGCAACATCCGTGAGCTCGAAAACGCCATTCACCGCGCCATCGTTTTAATGAACGGCGACGAAATTACGATTGAAGATATTTTCCCCGCAAACGAGCTTCAAGTCCCTGCTCTTGAAGCTCCCAAACGCGACTGGACAGGTATCCGCTACCCGGAATTTCAGGAACTGCAAAAGAAAGAAGAACGCGAATTCATTATCGCCAAAATCCAGGAAAACGGCGGATCCGTTACAAAGACCGCAGAAAGCTTTGGCATGCAACGCCCCGCGCTTTACGCGCGAGCTTACCGCGTCGGTCTCGATCTCAAGACCGTGCACAAATCCAAATAATCCTTTTAAAATTACCGCTGTTCGACCGCATAACCGCGGTCCTGTAAAAGCTTTATAATGTTGTCGCCTTCCCCGACCAAATGCGCCGCACCGACAACGATAAACGCCTTTTCCCCGGCTGTCGCCAACGAATCGATACTCTCTGCCATGCGCAAATTCCGCTTTGTATAAAGCGCTTCCTCGTAATCCGCGTCCGTCTTATCCATAGCAAAGATCCGCTGCATTTTTGGCACGTCACCGCATTTCCAAGCGTTCGCAATTTCGGTAATCAACGAATCCGCATGTGTAATCTCATCGAGCGTATTCTTCAGGTAGCGAACGCCTAAAGAATCTTCTGCATCCGAAAAAATGCTCACCTGTTCCCCGGGTGTTTCTATCGCAAAGACCTTCTTGTTCTGATCTTCGGCACGGAAAAGCAGTTCCTTGTCAATGCCATATTCGCCCGAAAGCCCCGTGCGTTCAATGGCCACGGCAGAAAGCGAAAGTGCGATCATCCACGGGCGAAATGGCTTCAAAATTTCAAGCGGAATGTTCCAAGCCTTTGTCACGGAATCGAGTTCCGCATACAATTCCTGGGGAAGAATACTGTCCAGTTTCACGCCAGCCGGAAGCCTTCCCTTTTCTGCCATCAAACGGCCCGTTTCCTGCATTGTACTTTCTTCAGTCAAATCGAGTTCCGCGGCAAGAAGGCTCGAAGCATCAAAAGCCGAATCGATCACAGGCGCAAACGGGTAAAAAGACGAATCCGCCAAATGGATACTGCCGAGCAGCCACACGGCAGGCGCTCCTGATTTTTCCGCCTTCCAGAGCAAATGCTTTTCGCCGCACACAGGGCTTTTCAAAGGCTCCGCCGATTCTTCCGAACGATTCCCTGCACAGCCAACGCATTGCGCACAAAAGAATCCCAGAATGCCGAACTTCCAAAGCTTATTCCACACAGGACCACCCCAAGAATCCGGATTCATTCATTTCTTGCGGAGTCGCTTCGCGAACAAAGCCTTTTCCGTCAAAACCGATAATCCTATCCGAAAAACGCAGAGCGTAATCCACATGCTGCGTCGAAAGCAGAACGGTCAGATTCCGTTCCGAAGCCATCGTTTTCAAAATGCGGAAAAGATTCAAAATATTGGGAACGTCCAAAAAGGCGGTCGGTTCATCGAACAAAAGAACCTTGGGTTCAGCCGCTATCGCACGGGCGATCAACACGCGGGAACGTTCCCCGTCCGAAAGGTTGAGCACGCCGCGGTCGACAAATTTTTCAAGTTGAACGCTCGCAATCGCTTTATCGATCGCCGCTTCATCTTCTTCCGTTCGGGCATCCAAAAATCCGGAATACGGAATGCGTCCGAGCGAAATGAATTCCCGTACCGACATTCCGTAAGGAACGCGTTCCTGCGTAAAAACAGAAGCGACCGTCTGAGCCCGCTTGCGCATCGTAAAGTTTTCCATCGACATTCCGCACAACGTAAGCTCGCCTGACCACGGGTCAAGAATCCCTGCAAAACTTTTGAGCAAAGTACTCTTGCCCACCCCGTTCGGTCCCACGAGGGAAACGAGTTCCCCTTCAAAAAGGTTCAAATCGACCGGGGCAAACAATGCATGGGTATAGCCCGCCGAAAAATTCTTCGCTTCAAGAATCGCGTTAGGCACGTTCCCCTCCTCGTCTCGACCGCAAGAAAATCCACAAGACGATCGGAGCTCCAAAAAGGCTCGTCACGCTCGCAAGCGGAATTCCAGGAACAAGCCCCGAAAGCAAAGCCAGTTCCGTACCCACCAGTGCAGACGCCGGAAGCAGCACGCGGTGATTCGATGACTTAAAAATTCCATAGGCGATATGCGGAGAAGCAAGCCCGATAAAGCCGATCGGACCGCAGCAGACCGTCGCCCCTGCGGCAAGAAGGCTCGCCCCCAAAAGAACCGCCATGCGCGAAAGGCGCACGTTCACCCCCAGCGACTGCGCAAAGGAATCTCCGACCTGTGCTGCATTCAGGTAACGCACACAGAAACCGCACAAAATCACGCCCACAAGAGTCACCACAAAAAAAGTCGGGACCACATCCAAAGAAACTCTCGAAAACGAACCAAGTCCCCATGTCATAAATCCGCGAAGCGCTTCCGAAGAGCTCGTCGCCATCAAAAAAGAAACAATCGCATCGACGAAGTAGCCGAGCATCAAACCGACAATCAAAAGCGAAACGGAGTGCGCCACGAACTTCGACGCAAAGAGTACCAGCAGCACCACGCCAAAGGCTCCGCAAGCCGCGCAGGGAAACACGCCTATCGAACCGCCAAAGCCGGCGAGCAGTACCAGCGCCACGCCGAGATTTGCCCCGGAACTTACGCCGAGCACAAAAGGCCCCGCCAACGGATTCTTAAAAACGCTCTGCAGCACAAGGCCCGAGATCGCAAGTGAAATGCCCGTGAGGAGGGCCGCACAGGCTTTCGGCAAACGGATCTGCCAAACGATATCGCTCGCCACGACATCGCTCTTTCCTAAAAATGTTTGGATAACATCCGAAACGCCCACCGAAGAAGGGCCCGAAAGAATCGTCAGCAAAAAAAGGATGGCGGTAAAAATTCCGAGGAAGAGAAATCCCCCCCAAATTCTTGCCGCGGACTTTGCATTACTTGGCATTGACCTGCAAAACGGACTTCGGCGTATTGGAGTTCGAACCTTCCACCTTCAGGTAGGTTTCCGGATCGACCTTGTCAAAGCCCTGCAAGGCATTCAACCAGTTGTCGTTCAGATCGCGGAATTCGATTTTCTTCAGATGGTACAGGAATTTCTTGCCATCGATCTTGAACTGGATAAAGTCCCAGCGCACGACGCCACGGTCCTTAAAGACTTCTCGCGTCACAATCGTCGAATCGTCCTGGAAGCGGTAACGGGCGCGGTAGGTATATTCACCCGTCATCTGGTAACGTCCGGAATCCGAATAGGTGCGGGTCGTTCCGACAAGCGTATCGTTCATCTGGAACGTGAGAGCCGCGTCGCGGAAAGCGTGACCGTGCGAAAGAATCGGCGTGCGCCAATCTCCAGAAACCTTTTCCTTCATCGACTTCTGG
>NZ_JALFIA010000056.1:0-55643 GCF_022776125.1 Hallerella sp.
CATGATGAATCTAAAGATGATGGAAGACGGCTTCCGCATGATTTTGGAAGGTATGGGCGAAGACATTCACCGTGAAGGTCTCATTGATACTCCGAAGCGTGTCGCGAAGATGTATCAAGAGCTCATGACGGGTCTTTCCGGCGACACCAAGGCGGAAGATATTCTCAAGACCCGTTTCCATGAAAAATACGACGAAATGATCGTCGTGCCGAACATCGAATTTGCAAGCATGTGCGAACACCACTTTTTGCCGTTTACGGGTTGCGCCCACGTGGCGTATATCCCTGGCGATTGCGTGGTCGGCCTTTCCAAGATTCCTCGTGTCGTTGAATTCTATGCGCGCTTTCCGCAGATTCAGGAACGGATGACGCGCCAGATAGCGGAACTCATCCAGAAGGTCCTGCAACCGAGAGGCGTTGCGGTCGTTCTCGAAGCGAGCCACATGTGCATGACCATGCGTGGCGTCAAAAAACCGGGCGCATCGATGGTCACGACGCAACTTTTGGGACGTTTTAAGACCGACGAAAAGACGCGCGCTGAATTTATGTCTTATATTAAGCCATATATTCGCCACTAACTATGCGACCTTTGACGGCGATTTCGTGGCTTACAAGCATCAATTCTAGAGGGGTTTGTAGGGAATGCAAGAAAAGCCTTTTCCTTTTTCAAAAAAGAGTAGATTGAAATGGGGTAAATTTGGTCGTTTCGGTGCTTCCGCTGGCTTATACTCTGGACATTGAAGGCCCGGTTCTTTTGGGCGTTTTGACGCGCGTGATTGTGTCGACAAGAGTCGGATTTTTGATTGCGAAATTCGTGTACTGAGAAGTCGACAAATTTTTTTGGGGGGACTGTTATATTCGACAAAAAAGACTATTACGTATAATTCTATATTTAAAAATTGGCGATTTTGATATTAATTTCGCCGATTTTGTTTAAAAAGCACGCAAAAATTTTTCCAAAAATGAAACAACATTTTTGTAACATTCTGATACTTGTGTTACATTTTTGTCGGTTGAAAATTTCCAAAACCCTTTACCCGAAATCTTTGAGCGAATAATTTTTTCCTGTACGATTGAGGTGGCGATGTAGCCACTTTGATGACGAAGGAGACATATGAAGGCTCAAGGTCTATACAACCCGCAGAACGAACACGACGCGTGTGGTGTCGGTTTTGTCCTGAACATGAATGGCAATCGAGAACACGGAATCGTTGAGAAAGGCGTGAAGGTACTTTGCAACCTCCTCCACAGAGGTGCTACGGGTGCAGACGTCAATACCGGTGACGGTGCCGGTTTGCTCGTCCAGATTCCGGATAACTTTTTTAAGAAATCTTTGAAGATGAATCTTCCGGAACTCGGCCATTACGGTGTCGGTATGCTCTTCCTTCCACAGAACGAAAAGAAGCGCAGCGATGTAATGGCTCTCATCGAAAAGATTGCGAAGGAAGAAAATTTCGAAGTTCTCGAAAGCCGAGACGTTCCAGTGGTGGCTTCTTCGATCGGAGAATCTGCCCGCGCAGAAATGCCGTTCATCGCTCAGATCTTCTTGCAGTCCACAAAGGATTTGACGGGCGAATCTTTGGAACGCGCTCTTCTCGTGATCCGCAAGCGCGCAGAACATGAATCGGGTCTCGAAGCCGATGGCGCCGACGGTTTCTACGTGGCAAGCCTTTCTGCCCGCACCATCGTTTACAAGGGCATGATGACAGGCCCGCAGGTTCCGGTCTTTTATCCGGACCTGAACGATGAAAATTTTGAAAGTGCTGTTGCTGTTGTGCATCAGCGCTATTCCACGAATACCTTCCCGAGCTGGCCGCTTGCCCAGCCGTTCCGCTACATGGCGCACAACGGTGAAATCAACACGATCCGCGGTAACCGCAACTGGATGAAGGCTCGTGAAAAGAATTTGGAATCGCCGCTCTTCGGAAGCGATATCAAGAAGCTCATGCCGATTCTCGAAAAGGGTTCGAGCGACTCGGGCAACTTGGATAATGTCCTTGAACTTTTGACTCTCGGCGGTCGTGAAGTCGGTCATTCGATGATGATGCTCATGCCGCAGGCTTGGGGCAAAAAGCATGCGATGGGCCCGGATGTGCGGGGCTTCTTCGAATACCATGCCGGTATCATGGAACCGTGGGATGGCCCGGCAGCCGTCGCCTTTACCGATGGCGAATGGGTCGGTGCAACTCTCGACAGAAACGGTCTCCGTCCGGCACGTTATACGATTTTGAAGAACAACTTCATGGTGTTCGCTTCGGAATCGGGCGTCTTGGACATTGCTCCGGAAGACGTGGCGGAAAAGGGCTCTCTCCGTCCAGGTCAGATGCTCCTCATTAACCTCAAGACGGGTCGTTTCTACAAGGATAAGGCAGTAAAGACTCGCTTTGCCCGCAAGGAACCGTATCGCCGCTGGGTCAAGGAAAACCACATCGACATCCACGGCTTCTTCAACGCAGTCGGCGAAGTTGCTGTGAATGAAGAAACTTTGATGAAGCGTCAGAAGCTTTTTGGCTACACCCGTGAAGATATGGACTTCATTTTGAATTCCATGGCTTCGAATGGCGTGGAACCGATCGGTTCAATGGGCGCTGACCAGCCTCTTGCCGTTCTCTCCGAAAAACCGCAGTTGCTTTACTGGTACTTTAAGCAGCTCTTCGCCCAGGTGACGAACCCACCGATCGATCCGATTCGTGAAGAACTCGTGATGAGCCTCATGACGTTTCTCGGCATTCATGACAACTTCCTCGCCGAAGAACCTTCCCAGGCGCGCTTGCTCAAGTTCCGTTATCCGGTGCTTTCGAACGAAGACTTGGGACGCCTTCGCTCCCTGTCGCAGCAGGACTTCAAGAGCGCTACGGTGCAGATGGGCTTCCCGGTGCTTTCCGATTCCCTTTCTGCAGGAAAGCTTTTGGAACAGGCTTTGACGGATCTTTGCAAAAAGGCAGAAGAAGAAGTTCGCCATGGAAATAAGATCATTATCTTGAGCGATAAGGATCTCCCGGATGAATTCGCCCCGATTCCGGCGATCCTCGCCGTGTCAGCGGTGAACCAGCATCTTTCCCGTGAGGGCATCCGCACGAGCTGCGGCCTGATTCTTGAAACGGGTGAAGCTCGCGAAGTGATGCACGTGGCGAGCCTGCTCGGTTTCGGTGCGACGGCGATCAACCCGTATCTCGCTTTCGAATCGATCGCTCACATGAGCCGTTCGCAGGAACTCGATAAGCCGCTCGGTGTGACGGAAGCCGTGGAACATTACATCGATGCGATGAACAAGGGCTTGAAGAAAATCATGAGTCGTATGGGCATTTCGACGCTCCGCAGCTATCGAAACGCTCAGGTCTTTGAAATTGTCGGTATCGCGAAGGATGTCGTCGACAAGTACTTTACGGGTACGGCAAGTCGCGTTGGCGGTGTCGGTATGGAAGAAATTGCGAAGGAAGTGCTGATGCGCTGGCGTGCGGCAATCGAAAGCCACAGCCCGATTCTTCCGCCTGGTGGTGAATACCGTTTGCGCAAGGATGGCGAACGTCACCTTTGGACTCCGGCAGCGATTGCGGATTTGCAGATTGCAGTTCGCACTGGAAATCAGAAACGTTACGATTCCTATGCAGAACGGATCAATAATCAGTTAAAGTATCAGAGTACTCTTCGCGGCCTCTTCACGTTCAAGAAGACGGTTGCGATTCCTCTCGATGAAGTGGAACCGGCTTCGGAAATCATGAAACGATTTGTGACGGGCGCGATGAGCTACGGTGCTATTTCGAATGAAGCGCACGAATCGATCGCAATCGCGATGAACCGTATCGGTGCCCGTAGCAATAGCGGAGAAGGTGGTGAAGATCCGGCGCGTTACATTCCGCTGCCGAATGGAGACTCCCTTTCGAGCGCTACAAAGCAGGTGGCAAGTGGCCGCTTTGGCGTGACTGACGAATACCTGGTGAATGCAAGCGAACTTCAGATCAAGATCGCTCAGGGTGCAAAACCGGGTGAAGGTGGTCAGCTGCCGGGTCACAAGGTCAGTGAACAGATCGCTCGCGTGCGTCATTCGACTCCGGGCGTGACCCTGATCAGCCCGCCTCCGCATCACGATATTTACTCGATCGAAGACATTGCACAGTTGATCTTCGACTTGCGCAATGCAAACGACAAGGCTCGCATTTCTGTGAAGCTCGTGTCGGAAGTGGGCGTGGGTACGGTTGCCGCTGGTGTTGCCAAGGCTCGTGCCGATATGATTTTGATTTCCGGTTACGATGGCGGTACGGGTGCTTCTCCGGTGTCGTCCGTGAAGCACGCCGGTGTTCCGTGGGAACTTGGTCTTTCCGAAGCCCAGACGACGCTCGTGTTGAATAAGCTTCGTAGCCGTGTGCGCCTTCAGGTCGACGGTCAAATGAAAACGGGTCGTGATGTGGTGATTGGTGCGCTTCTCGGTGCAGAAGAATTTGGCTTTGCAACGGCCATTCTCGTGGTTCTCGGCTGCGTGATGATGCGCCAATGTCACTCGAACACTTGCCCCGTCGGCGTTGCAACGCAGGATCCGGAACTCCGCAAGCGTTTCAAGGGCACTCCGGAACACATTATCCAGTACCTGACTTTTGTCGCAGAAGAAGTCCGTCATTACATGGCTCAGCTCGGCTTCCGCACCTTCAACGAAATGATTGGCCGCAGCGATCTTCTTGAAATGAACAAGGCGATCGACTTCTGGAAGGCTCAGGGCTTGGACTACTCCGGAATCCTTTACCGCGCATCGGAAAAGAGCGACGAAGTCCGCTGCACGATGCGGCAGGAAACGGGCCTCGAAGGTGCCTTCGACTACGAAATTCTCAAGACGGTCGAAAGCTCCATCGAAACGAAGCAGCCGGTGACGCTGAATCTTCCGATTCACAATACGAACCGTACTTTTGGAACGATCATTTCGAGCCGCATCGCAAAGAAGTACGGCTACGCGGGCCTTCCGGATGATACGATTACGATCCACCTCAAGGGTTCTGCAGGCCAGAGCCTTGGTGCATTCGCCGCTCACGGTCTCACGATCGATTTGGAAGGTGAAGCGAACGACTACATCGGCAAGGGCCTTTCTGGTGCAAAGATCATTGTGCGTCCGCCGAAGGAAAGCACCTTCGCTCCGGAAGATAACGTAATCGGTGGTAACGTGATTCTGTACGGTGCAACGTCGGGTGAAGTTTACTTGAACGGTCGAGTTGGCGAACGTTTCGGTATCCGTAACAGCGGTGCTCTCGCTGTTGTCGAAGGCGTCGGCGATCACGGTTGTGAATACATGACGGGTGGCCGCGTGGTGGTCCTTGGACCGACCGGCATCAACTTCGGCGCAGGCATGAGCGGAGGTATCGCTTACGTCTACGATGAAGACGGTCGTTTTGACAGCGTCTGCAACACCGAAATGATCGACCTAGATCCGCTGAACGAAGAAGACGAAACGGAGCTCAAGCAGCTGATTGAAAACCATGCAAAGTACACGGGCAGCCCGAAGGCGAAGAGAATTCTCGCCAACTGGGATCTGGAACGCGAACTCTTTGTGAAGGTGTTCCCGATGGAATATCGCCGCGCACTTAGCAACATGAAGAATCAGAATCGCGGATAAGGAGACAAACGATGACGACTTTATCAAAACCGTTTCTGGAGATTCCGCGTCGCAATGCGGAAGAACGCCCGGTCGAAGAAAGAATTCGCGACTACAACAAGACCGCTAAGGAAATGACCCAGGAACAGGTTGTGGAACAGGCAAAGCGTTGCATGAACTGCGGCGTTCCTTTCTGCCACAATTATGGTTGTCCGCTTTTGAACGTGATTCCAGAAATCAACCATGCGGTTTCCCGTGGACAATGGCACAAGGCTTTGGACCTTTTGCTCGACACGAGCCCGTTCCCGGAATTCACCGGTATCGTCTGCCCGGCCCTTTGCGAAGGCTCTTGCGTGAACGGCAAGGACGGTGACTCTGTGACGAACCGTGAAATTGAACACCGCGTAATCGAAACCGGTTACGAAAATGGTTGGGTCCGTCCGAACCTTCCGCTGGTCCGCACAAACAAGCGCGTCGCCGTCATCGGCTCGGGTCCTTCCGGCCTTTCTTGCGCAGAATATTTGAACCGTGCCGGCATCAACGTGACCGTGTACGAAGTTGCGGAACATGTCGGCGGATTCATGCGCTATGGTATCCCGGACTTCCGTCTTCCGAAAACGGTCGTTGAACGCCGCGTGGAACTGATGAAGGCCGCAGGCGTTCGCTTTGAAATGAACGTCCGCATCGGGAAGGACATTTCTCCGGAATATCTCTTGCGCGGAAACGATGCGATCGTTCTCTGCTGCGGCTCTCGCGCGCCGCGAGACTTGAAGGTTCCGGGCCGCGAACTTTCGGGCATCCACTTTGCCGTGGATTACTTGACTCAGCAGAATCGCATCAACGGCGGTGAAATCTTTGAATTCGATGAAACCAAGTGCGCTAAGGATAAGCACGTAGTTGTCATCGGTGGCGGTGATACGGGTGCAAACTGTATCGGTACAGCCATCCGTCAGGGTGCTGCCGACGTGATGCAGATTGAAATCATGCCAAACGCTCCGATGAAGCGAGCTGCGGACAACCCGTGGCCGGAATGGCCGCGCATCTTCAAGGAATCCGCTTCCCACAAGGAAGGCTGCAGCCGTAAGTGGAATATCAACACTCTCGAAGCGATCGGAGAAAACGGAAAGGTCAAAGCGCTTCGTTGCTCCGAAATCGAATGGCTCCGGGGTGAAGATGGTCGCATGTACAATGTTCCGAAGAAGGATGGCGAATTTATTCTCCAGGCGGACCTCGTTTTGCTTGCTATGGGCTTCGTCGGACACGCCATTCCGGAAATTGTGAACGCATTTAACCTCAGAACCGACGAACGTGGACGCATTTTCCGCGATTCGACAGGTATGACTTCGGCTAAAGGTGTGTATATTGCAGGAGACTGTGCTACTGGACAATCGCTTGTCGTGAGAGCCATTACTGATGGCAAACACGTTGCAAACGGTATCATCAGAACACTTTTAAACTAAGAGAGGATAAATGGCAACGAAAGACGATCAAAAGATAAAGGAACTGGAATTACTTTATCGAGTAGGCCAAATCCTTGACGAAAGCATGGACATGCGCAATGTCCTGCGTCCGGTGATGAACACGCTCGGCGATTACATGGGATTCAAACATGCGACGGTGACTTTGTACAACCGTCAAACGGGTGAAATCTCTATCGAACTCGCTACGGGACTTTCTCCGCTTCAAACGAAGAAGGGACGTTACAAAGTGGGTGAAGGCATCACGGGTAAAGTCGTGGAAACCGGCAAGCCGATTGTTGTTCCAGACGTGACCAAGGATCCTCGCTTCCTCGACCGTACAGGACGTGGAAAGTCTGCAGAAAAAGGCTTTATCTGCGTTCCGATTTCGATTGAAAAAGAAGTCGTGGGAGCTTTGAGTGTTGACGAATTCAATCCGACTTCTGACCAGCTCGATGACGACCTTCGACTGCTCGAAATCATTGCCATGATGATTGCCTCTGCTGTGAAGCTTCGCCGACAGGCAGAAGAAGAAACGGAAATTCTCCAGGCAGAAAACGAAAGACTCCGTTCGGAATTGAAAGATCGTTTTCGCCCGTCGAACATCGTCGGAAACTCCCGCGAAATGCAAGTGGTTTACGATCAGATCGCTCGCGTTGCTAAAAGCCCCTCAACGGTTTTGATCCTCGGCGAAACGGGTACCGGTAAGGAACTCGTCGCCCAGGCAATCCACTACAACTCCGACCGCGCCAATGGTCCGTTTGTCCGCGTGCACTGTGCCGCTCTCCCAGAAAACATCATCGAAAGTGAACTCTTCGGTCATGAAAAGGGAGCGTTCACCGGTGCAATCGCTGAACACAAGGGCCGCTTCGAAATGGCAGACGGCGGCACTATCTTCCTCGATGAAATCGGGGAAATCTCCGCATCGCTCCAGATCAAGCTTCTCCGCGTGCTTCAGGAACATGAATTCGAGCGTGTCGGAGGAAATAAAACAATCCGTGTGAATATCCGCGTCGTTGCGGCTACGAACAAGGATTTGCAGCAGATGGTCCGTGAAGGAAAGTTCCGAGAAGACCTTTACTACCGCCTGCACATTTTCCCGATTTACGTTCCGCCTCTGCGCAAGCGTAAGAGCGATATCGTGCTCCTCGCGGACTACTTCCTCGATCGCTACAACAAGATGCTCGGCAAGGACATTCGCCGTCTTTCCACGGGTACGATCGACATGCTCATGAGTTATCATTGGGCAGGTAACGTGCGTGAACTGGAAAACTGTATAGAACGAGCTGTTCTTGTCGCCGAAGGAAACGTCATTTATCCGCACCATTTGCCATCGACATTGCAAACCGCAGAATCGACAGGCGCACCGGTCCGTGGAGATTTGAAAAGCATGGTCGAAACCTATGAACGCGACATTATCTGTGACGCTCTCAAGAGCGCGAAAGGTAAGGTGGCGCCTGCGGCAAGAGCTTTGGCAACGACCCAGCGAATCCTCGGCTATAAGATTAAAATGCTTGGTATTAACCCCAAACGTTTTGCTTAATAGCGTCAGACTTCTATTACGGAATCTCCAAAGTATCCTTAAGTTCAAAAAGAAAAGACCTCGCATTTGCGAGATCTTTTCTTTTGAACTTCAAAAAATTATTTCTTCGTGGAATCGGCCGGAGCGGCGGGCTGAGTCGTTGTCGGTGCTGTTTCAACCGTAGCCTTAGCGGTATCCGCCGGGGCAGCTTCTGTGACTGGAGCCGTTTCGTTCTTCACCCTGTCAGCGGGCGCTTCTGCCGGAGCCTCTTCTTTTGCTTGGGCGGTTGTAGCCTTCAACGAATCCGTTGGGGTTGCTTCTTTTGCCGGAGCCTCCTTCACTTCTTCCTTTGCGCCTTCAGTGACTTTGGTGGTATCTGCAGACTGAGCCGCAGTCGTATCCTTGATCGGTTTTGCAAAAGAAGCCATCGGAGCGATAGAGGTTTCAACACCTTCATAGGTCACGCCAATGCCCCAGTAAGAACATTCGGTTTTATCGTTCATTTCCGTCTGGGAATAATGCACGTCGATGATGTTCTGAATGTCTGGATTGCGTTCCGACATAATCTGGAGGAACGTGGTGACGTCGCAGTTTTTGTTCTGGGTTTCGGTGCGGAGCATCAAAGTGCGAGCCGTCTTAACCTTCAGCTGTTCAGCCTGCGGAAACTGCTGGAGTTCGGCACCCTTCTGTTCCACGACAGATGCGGCGCATCCGAAAAATACGAGGGAAGAGGCGATAAGAGAGGTAATGCAAAGTTTTTCCATGATGATTTCCTCAAATTAAAAGAGATAGGTGGCGCCAAGGGAAACGACGAGTGGACGGTAAGTCAAACCTTTCCACACACCGATGATATCATTATCGGAATAATCCGTTGCCGCTGCATAAAGGCGCGCATCAATCGCAAAATGCGTAAAGGCATAGCCCAGTTCAAAAATTCCGCCGAATTCCGGATTCGAAGAATTGAATTCCGTCGGGAATCCGTAAGAGGTCGCTTTATTTTTCGAATAAACAATCGGGGAAAGCTGGATGCCTGCACCCACAAAGAATCCGTCATAGACGTTTGCACGGGCGACCACCGGAATCTGGATCAAATATTCCTGAAATTTCAAGGAATATTCGTCCCTATTGTACTTGTGATAGCGATAGGCAAAAGAAATGGCCGGATCGATTTCAAAAATACGGTTCAAACGAAAGCGGAAAACGGGTCCGACATCCACAGCGGAACCCGGATGCTTCCAGCCGACATAATCCGCTTCTTTGCCGATAAAGCTAAAAAAGCCACCAGAAACACGGACACCGGCTGTAAACCAACGGGGATAAAACTGCGAATTAGATTCTGCGGAATATCCAAACGAAACGGCGGTCTCGTTTGCGCCACGGTTTACCGGAATTTCCCGAGAACCTTCGGCAAAAGCGACCGTTGCACAGGCAATCAGACTCGCTGCAAAAAAGAGGTGCTTGATTTTCATAGAAATAATCTAATAAAAAAAAGAATCTTGGAAATGCCTAATTAAAAAGTCCTGTTTGCAAATGTTTCCATGAAGATTGGCTCGCTGTATGGATTTTATCCGTCAAAAGCAGTTTCCATGCAACCGCTCATGTCCACGCCGTAAGACGCCAAATGCTTTCCTTCGGCACAGCTCTGAATGCGAATGTCAAACTTTTTCCCGATCCGCACAAATTCTTTTGCAAGGGTAACTGGGTCGTTTAACGCAACGCTCGAAGTTTCCGGAAAGTTCCGCAAAACCTTTGCCTAAAGATCGATAAAGAAATGATGTACTTCGTTACGAGCTGTGGATTGTACGGGCTGCGGACAAGCACAAAGCCTTCTATCAAACGGTTCACAAACCATGTGGAAAAGAACGCCGGAATGTCCATGTGCATGCCCGTTTGCAAAATCATCGCTTACGAAAGTTCCTGCTTGTAACGGGCGTAGTCGTCGTCGCCGAAAACGTTAAAAATCACTTGGGTTTCTGGCTTCTTATGCTCTAAAACCGTGCGCACGGCAATCTTACAAGCTTCATTTTTGGGGAACCCAAAGACGCCTGTCGAAATACAGCAGAATGCAATGCTTTTACAGCCGTTTTTCTCGGCGAGCTGGATGCAGTTGCGGTAAGAACTCGCGAGTAAAGCCTTGTGCGTGGGCGTTAAAATGCCGTGTACAATCGGGCCTGGCGTGAGCAGAACGAACTTGGCGGGAAGGTTGTAAGCGGGCGTCATCTGCGCGTCTCCGGTTTCTTCTTCGTGTCCGAGCTTTTGAATCACGCGAAAACAGGCGTTGCGTAGTTCAATCCCTGCAAAAGTGTGAATGCAGTTGTCTATGCAAAGGTGACAGGGCGAAAAACAGCCGAGCATCTGATTGTTGGCCGCGTTCAACTTCCAAAAATCCATCGGGAGCCTTTTTCGGCTGGCGCACGTTCACGAGGGAACGGTACACCTGAAACAATTCCTGCTCGTTGTCGGGATTTTTTTGGAGCATATCGCTCGGATATTCTTTTAAAAGAAGATCCGTTAAAAATTGAAGACGTTCAAACTGTGTCATGGCGCTTAAAATACTAAAAACGCACGATTCTCTTTAAAATGGTCGAGATGTCGTTTCAATGATTTTTATATTGAGCCCAAAAAGAGTCACATAATGAAGAACTATTCCTTTTTGATGGAATTTTTTTAAACGAATTCGCAAAATTTGGCGAAATTTCCGTCCTTTGCCCCAAAGGGATTCTCAGAACAAAATTTTTCTACATTAAAAATGGAAATCTTCCAAAGGATTAAACAACTATGCAATTTCCTCCTGTAAAAGACCAAATGGACATCTTGCTCCGCGGCGTTGCGGAAATCATCCCGGCCGACGAACTCGAACAGAAGCTCCAAAAGTCTTATGAAACGGGAATTCCTCTTCGTATCAAGCTCGGCGTCGATCCGACCGCTCCGGATGTTCATCTCGGCCACACCGTCGTGATGCGCAAGCTTCGCCAGTTCCAGGATCTAGGCCATACTGTCGTTTTGATCGTCGGCGACTATACAGCCCAGATCGGTGACCCGTCAGGCCGTAACAAAGCTCGTCCGCGTCTTTCTCACGAACAGGTTTTGGAAAACGCAAAGGAATATCAGCAGCAGTTCTTCCGCGTTGTCCGTGAAGACCGCGTCGAAATCCATTATAACGGCGAATGGTTCTCCAAGCTTCCGTTCTCCAAGGTGACGGAACTCATGGGCCAGTTTACGGTCGCCCAGATGCTCGAACGCGAAGACTTCCACAACCGCTATGCTTCTAACAGCCCGATCAGCCTGCATGAATTCATGTATCCGATGATGCAGGGCTATGACTCTGTAGCCATCAAAAGCGACGTCGAACTCGGCGGTACCGACCAGAAGTTTAACGTTTGCCGGGGCCGTGACCTTCAGATGTACGAAGGCATGCCTCTCCAGATAGGTATGTTCATGCCGATTCTTCTCGGCACGGACGGCAAGTCCAAAATGAGCAAGAGCCTCGGTAACTACGTCGGCGTGAACGAACCGGCTGACGTCATGTACCACAAGATTTACAATCTCGCCGATTCCATCGTCGAAAACTGGTACGAACTTTTGACCGATATCCCGATGGAAGAAATTAAGAAGATGATGGCAGATGTCGCTTCCGGCGCTCTCAATCCGAACGTCGCCAAGGATCGTCTCGCCAAGGACATCGTCGCCCAGTATTACGGCAAGGAAGCCGCCGAAGCTGCTGCCACAAAGGAAAAGGAAATCCACAGCGGTAACGCTATCCCGTCCGACGCCAAGGAATGTAAGGTGGAAGCCGGTGATTACAAGGCTCTTGACCTTCTCGTTTCCATCAAGGCGTTCGCTTCCAAGGGTGAAGCTCGCCGCATGGTGCAGAACGGTGGAGTCAAGATCGCAGGCGAAAAACTCGCCGATCCGATGGCCGAAGTGAAGATTGCCGGTGACGACAAGCTTTTGGTTCAGGTCGGTAAGCGCAACTTCTTCAAGGTTAATTTCTAATGGCCCATGATACCCTGATACTCGGACTCAATCCGACTTGGCAACGTTTATTTCTCCTGGATGAATTCAAGCCTGGGGAAGTAAACCGCCTTTCCAAGGTCGAAGAATTTGCTTCGGGCAAGGGTATCAACTGCGCTCGTGTTCTCCGTATGCTTGGCGGGGATTTTATCCTCGCGCATTTCCTCGGCGGAGACCGCAGTGTTTCGATCTGCGATGAAGTCGCGGCTTCGGGCATTCGTCAGCTCCCGATTTGGATCGGTGCCGCAACGCGTATGTGCACCACAATCGTCTCCAAGGGCGACACCACGGAACTCATTGAACCGTCCCCCAAAATCACCGAATCCGAAAACAAGGACTTCTTGCAGACGGTCGGCGAAGTTTGGAGCGACGTTTTGAACGTGGCTCTCTGTGGCTCGTCACCGGTGGGCTTCCAAATGGAAAATCTTTGCAAGCTCGACCTGGAAGGCAAGCGTCTTTTTGTCGACGCCGTCGAAGGCATTGACGGTTGGCTTGAACATGGTGTGGAACTTCTCAAAATCAATTTGGACGAGTACTGCAAGCTCTTGCAGCGCTTCGGCATTCCACAGATTACTTCGAGTCCGCAGTTCTGGAAGATGACGGCTTCGACTCTTCTCGAACGCTTGCCGATTACAAATCTTGTCGTGACCGATGAAGACGCTCCGATTCACGCATTCTACCGTGAAGAAGGTAAGTTCATGGGCGTAAGCCTTCAACCGCCGCAGGTAAAGGTGGTGAATGACATCGGAGCAGGAGACGCCTTCCTCGCAGGCTGGCTCGCTGCCGACTTCCTCGGACTTTCCGTTGCAGAACGCCTCGCCAAGGCAACCGCAGTTGCATCGGCTCGTTGCGAAGTGGACCGCCCCTGGAATATCGATCTCGGACGCGTTTCTTCTTTCGAATCCGAACTGCTTCCTCAAGTCGAAAATTTCTTGGATTAATCCATGCGCAAGTCGAAAACGCTAATCGCGATTCCGTCTCCGCAAGAATGGAAAATTCTTTATCCCAAGGTTCCGTACAGCAAAACGGTTGAAGAACCGTACGCGCAGAATGCCTTGTTTGATGTGGCTTGCGTCGGCATCGGCATTGTGAACTTCGTCGGAAATCTCACGAAGTTAATTTGTACAAAATCTTATTCTCGGGTCATCATCGCGGGCATCGCAGGTGCGTTGCCGTTTAGCGGTCTTCAAACGGCAGACATCGTCCGCGTCGATGAAGAATGCACAGGCGATATTGGCTATTGGAATAAGGATGAATTCCAGTCTTATTTCCCAAAACCGCAAATCGTCAAGGCGACTCCTAAAAAGTTCGCCCCCAAAGAAATCGCTTCGCTTCCGGGCGTGCGCGGCATGTCTGTAAACACCATGACTTCGAGCAAGCAGGTGCTTGAATACCGCGCCAAGTTCTACGGAGCAAAAATCGAAGCCATGGAAGGCGTCGCCGCATTCATGCTCGCCCAAACCCTCGGAATTCAGATTTTTGAAATTCGAACGGTCAGCAACTTGACCGGTGATCTCGACGAAACCCGTTGGAACATCGAACAGTCGCTTTTGAACTTGCAAAGCTCGGTATTGAATCCGATTATCGAGGCCGTAAAATGACTCGGCTTCGTTTAGGAATTTCTACCTGTCCGAACGATACCTTTATTTATGAGGCTTTAGTCCACGGTATTCCAGGCTCAAAATTGACCTGGGACGTCACCTTTGCCGATGTGCAGACCTTGAACGAAAAGGTTCTTCGTGGGGAACTTGACGTGGCAAAGGTCAGCTGCGGCGTTTTACCGCTTGTTCAAAAGGATTATCAACTTTTGCCCTGTGGCGGAGCCATGGGGTACGGTTGTGGCCCGCTTCTGCTCTCCGCGAAGAATCCCGCCGCATTTCAAAACGACAAAGAAACGGTCTTGCCGGGCAAAAATACGACCGCTTCGCTTCTTTTCCGCTTTTGGTACGCCAAAACGCAGGGCGGAAAAACGCCTCAAGTCTCTTACGCCTTCTTCAACGAGGTCTATGATGGCCTTTTGAACGGCAAAAACGCTCAGGGCGTCGTGATCCACGAAAAACGCTTTACCTGGCAACGAGACGGCCTTGGACTTTTAATGGATTTGGGCGCCTTCTGGGAAGCTGAAACGGCTTCTCCGATACCGCTCGGCTGCTCCGTCGCCAAAAAATCCCTGGGGCAGTCCACGATCCAAGCGGTCGAAGCAGAAATTCGCGAAAGTCTTGCCTCGGCGCATTCTCGTTTGAACCTCGTCACGGATTTTATTCGGAAAATGGCTCAGATCCCGGACGATTCCGTTATTGAACAGCACATTCGCATGTTTGTCACGGACTTTACCCGCGACATGGGGGTGCCGGGACGAAAAGCCCTCGAAATTCTTGCAAAACACGTCGTTTTGTAAAAAAAGAATAACAAACCGCCTTGGCAAGGGCGGTTTTCCTTATGTGTAAAGAAATTTTTTACTCCGCTGCGGAATTTTGCCCAAAACTTTATTTATTTTCCCAAAGAATCTTTATTCAAGGGAGTTTCTTATGGACTTGGTTCAGCAACTGGAACAGGAGCTCGAAGCTTTCAAGCGCGAGTATGAAAAGTTCGAAAAAGGCAACAAATCGGCGGGAACCCGCGCACGTAAAGTCCTCCAGGACATTAAGCGTACTTGCCAAGACCTTCGTGTCTCGATTCAAGGTGTGAAGAAAGAAGGCGAAGGAAAGAAACCTGAAGAAGAAGGTGCTGCATCCTAAAAAACGGCCTCCACGCGTGGATGTGCCCTTTAATTTGCGCTTTTTTTCAAAGATTTATCATTAAAAGTGTTTGACTAAAGCTCTTTTTGAAGGTATATTCCACGTTGTGATTTGGTGCACAGGGTGTGGTTCCCCTGTCCCATATCCCATGGATGTGAAGAATTTATGTTTCATGATTGGAGAAATCTAGCAGTATGACCCTAAAGAAAGTATTCGTAGTTCTTGCTGGGGCTATGCTCTTTTCGGGATACGCATCGGCAAAGGCGATCAATGTGCCGGGCGATTACGATAAGATTGCGGACGCTCTCGGTAACGCAGACGCTGGCGATACGATTTTCGTCAAGCGCGGGACCTACAACGAAAACATTACCCTCGTCATGGGTGTTGTTCTGAAGGGTGAAGACCCTCTCTCAACAATCATCGATGGTGGCCGTCGCGGTCCGACCGTGATGGGTACTTCGGGCGCTGAAATGTCCCATTTCACCATCCGAAACGGCATGGAAGGTATCCTTTGCGAAAACGCAGCCCCGTACATCCACCACTGCTACGTGATGGACAACAAGGCAACCGGTATCGCAGCCTTCATCTCTCTCCCGAATCTCCGCAACAACGTTGTTTACGGCAACCGCTGGTCCGGCATTCTCGCATGGGGCGCCAAATCTCTCGATGCGTATGTCGAACAGAACGTCGTTCTCCGCAACGGTTACTCGGGCCTCGCTCTGAAGGGCCCGTCGAACATTGTGGCTCGTAACAACATCTTCATGGAAAACCACTATTACGGTGTGTTCGCTGACCCGGCCGCCGGTCAGACGAAGATCGAATACAACAACATCTACAAGAACTACTACCCGTTCAACCGTTTCATCAAGGTGAACCGCACGAACGTTTCTTTGGACCCGAAGTTCATCAACCCGTCTCTCGGCGAACCGAACTTCTACTGCAACTCTAAGTCTCCGATGCTCAAGCGTGGTAAGGGCAAGCTCGACATCGGTCTTCTCGCTCATGACGTCGTTCCGGAAAAGGAAGAAGTTGTGAACGAAACTCGTAATCCGGATACGGATGGCGATGGTCTTTGCGATCCGTGGGTTTCCGAAGAAAACCAGTCTGAAAAGTATTCCGCAGTCTGCGCCGGCATTGATAACTGCCCGGAAGATGCAGAAGACGTCGATGGATTCCAGGACGACGATGGTTGCCCGGATCCGGATAACGACCGTGATGGCGTTTGCGATCCTTGGGTTGAAGCTAGCGGTCTCCTCGACAAGTACGCTCACACCTGTAAGGGTGCTGACGCTTGCCCGGATAACGCAGAATCGTTGAACGGTTATAAGGATGAAGACGGTTGCCCGGATGAAGTTCCGGTTCCGCCGAAGAAGGTCTTCGTTCTCGAAGGCGTGAACTTCGAATCTGGCAAGGCTTCTATCACGCAGGATTCCGATGTTTCCCTCCGCAAGGTTGTCGACATCATGGAAGCATTCCCGGAAACGACATTTGAAATTGTGGGTCATACCGATAACGTCGGTAGCGCTGAAAAGAACAAGAAGCTCTCTGCGGAACGCGCTGAAGCAGTGAAGAAGTTCCTTGTTGACAACGGCATTGCTGAAAATCGTATGGTGACCCGCGGTGCTGGCGATACTCAGCCGAAGGCTTCTAACAAGACTGCAGAAGGCCGCGCTCAGAACCGTCGCATTGAATTTACCCGTACGGATATCAAGTAAGGAGAAGGTTAGACGATGACACGCTTTAGCTTCATCAAGACAACAGCCGTTGGGCTTATCTGCACGAGTGCAGCGTTTGCTTCTCCGTCGTACGCTCCGCACAAGTACCAGCAGAATGACTGGTTTGGCGAATTTGGAAGCAACAACACGGCTATGTATGTGAATCCGGCTGGTATTGCCGAAACCGATCAGATTGAACTTTCTATCGGCTACTTCAGCACCATCAGCGGCGAAGCCTCTCAGGAATACGGATCTTTGACGATTCCGGTTGGCTACGATCACACGTTCGGTATTAGCTTCTTCGAAAACGGTGCCGATGTGGATGGTGGTTATTCCTACGTTGAAAACGCCTATATGCTCGGTTACGCTTACCGCCTCATGCACTGCTTGGCCTTGGGCGTTGACCTCTCAATCCTCCAGATCAACCAGTTCGACATGAACAAGCAGTTGACCTTGGGCGCGGATGTGGGTATCAGCTGGAATCCGATTAACAACTCCCGTTTCGGTAGCTTGACTCTCGGTATTGCATTCCAGAACGCGGTTGCTCCGGCAATTAGCACGGAAGCCGATAACGATTCTTATCACTTCGTTTTCATGGGTGCAGACGAATCCTATAAGGTTCCGAGCAACCTGAACTTCACTTTGTTCTATCGCGGCTTCAACCGCATGTTCGAAGCGAAGGCTGAATTCTCTGTCATCGACGTTCTGCACGATGATGAAGAAGGTGGCGACGGCATGAATCTCGAAACGAGCTTCACGTTGACCTACTACTTGAGCTCTCACTTGGGCGTCCGTCTTCGTTTCACGAAGGAAGGCTACCCGGTGCTTGGCGCTACGGTGAATGTGAAGGACGTGACGATTTTCCGTTATGTCGCACTTGACCTTGAAATGTCTCACGATGATATCGTGGAAAAGAAGAACCGCGGCTTTATCTGGGCTGTGAAGCTCACGACCCGCTTCGGTAATACCCGTGAAGAAAACATCGGCGAAGATCGTTATCGTCGTTTGAAGATTGAACCGGAAAACGATTACCGCGCCGCTATGCGTCTTTACTTGAACCGTCAGTTCCTCGAAGCTGCTTATGCCTTCGGTAAGGTTCAGACGAAGTATCCGGCATTCCACTTGGTGGACCAGGCTGCTTTCTACAAGGGCAAGTCCTTTGAAAATATGCGTATGCATAAGGCCGCCAAGGCTGTCTACGATGACGCTGTGAAGCGTTATCCGCAGAGTGACCAACGCGCTAAGTATCACTTCCAGTTGATGAACATCGACTATAAGGAAGGCAAGTATAACGACGCAATGGTGAAGTATCAGTACATCGTCCAGCACTTCAGCGAAAGCGATGTCAAGGCTGACGCTGACTATATTGCAGGTCAGATCAAGTTCGAACAGGGTCTCTATCAGGAAACCATCGACCTGCTCTCTGCAATTCTTCCGGGTAACGCAAACTACTTCTATGCTCGTTACACAATGGGTATTGCTAACAGCCGTATGGGTAAATGGGACGAAGCTGAAAACTGTTTCCGCGACATCATCGACCAACCGGCATCCAACCAGTCTGAATTGGATCTCCAGGATGCTGCTAAGGTGAAGCTTGGCCATATCTACTTCTCTGGCGAAAATGCGAACATTCCGGAAGCTGCTGGTCTCTATGGTCAGGTGAAGCCGGGTTCTCCGGTCTACGATGAAGCGATGCTGGCTCTGGGCTGGTCCTTCCTCAAGGTTAACAAGCCGGATGAAGCTCTCAAATATGCTCAGTGGATCATCAAGAATATGCCGGATTCCTTCCTTCTCTCTGAAGCTTACCTTGTTGAAGGTTACTGCTTCTACATGAAGAAGGATTACAATAACGCAGAAAAGTCTTTGAGCAACGCTGAAAAGCTCACCGAAAAACCGGTCGTTTCGATGGCTGCTCGTGACAGCGCTCGTAAGGCTTACGAAGACAACGAAGCTCACTTCGACAGCGTGCAGGCCAAGGCTCTCGATCTTTCTCGTCAGCTCCCGACCCCGCGTGTCCAGATGAAGCGCGATCAGCTCCGTCCTGACTTCGATAAGGCAAACGAAGCGATTGACGATTACGCTAAGTTCATGGCTCGTTCTCAGCAGAGTGATCGCTTTGAATCCAACCGTAAGCGCGTCCTCGAAGATGCAGGCTTTACCTTGGCTACTGTAAAGACCAAGAAGGCTGAAAGCGGTGGTGGTTCTGTTGGTGGTGCTAACTCTCAGGAACTCCAGGAATTGGAAGAGTTGGACGATTTGGAATAAGTTAAACAAAAGGGGATAGACCTGGTCATTCCGGGTCTGTCCTTGTTTTAAAAAGCTGATAGGTAGAAAATTCAAATGAAAAAACTATTTCTGGTCGCTTTGACGCTTTTCACCTTTGCCGGTGTGACTTACGCAGATCCGTGTAAAGATAAAACGAAAGAAGCGAAGACCATGCTCGCCAAATGTAAGGCGATGAAGAAGGGCTCGTCTGGTTACAAACAGTGCGCAAGTTCCTATAACCTTTTAAAAACCCAGGCTCAGCAGGCATGCCGCTCAGGTGGTATGGATGAAAACGAAATGCAGGCCGCTATTAAGCAGTGGCGTACGCAGGTCGATCGCTGTAAGGGTAAGCAGAGCTCTCGTTGCGCTAGCGCGCTTCAGCAGCTCGGTAACTACCAGTATCGCTTGGAAGAAAAGCTCCAGGTCGATGCTATGGCCCAGTATGAAGAAAACGTGGCATGGTGCGAAGACCGTGATAACGAACCGGCTAAGTGCCAGAACCTCGGATCGGGCCCGAAGGTCGATCACTCCAAGTCTCTCGGCTACTTCCTCGAATACATTGATAAGTATCCGAAGGAAACCAGAACGCCGAACGTGATGTATCAGGCTTCCTTCGTCTATGAAGCAAGTGGCGAAGAAGAAAAGGCTTACAAGCTCCGCATGCGTCTCGTGAAGGAATTCCCGGACAACGGTCTCGTTCCGAAGACCTGGCTCCGTATTGCGGAATACCACTTCATGAACCGTAAATTCCGCGAAGCTATCGATGCTTACAAGCGCGTGACCGGCTTTGAAAACCTCACGGGTAAGGAAGCCGCTCTTGCCATGTACCACTTGGCAGAATCTTACTACAACATCGCCGAATACGAAGTGGCTGCAAAGACCTATTTCGTTTACATCGACGGTTCCGACAAGGGTAAATATCCGAACGACTTGCGTCTTGAAGCTATGGACTTCATGGCAGCCTCCTTCTCTGACATCGATGACGGTGTCCGCGTGGCCGCTAAGTTCCTTAAAGACAAGAAGGTCCAGTTCAAGGATTCCCTCTACTACCGTATCGGTATGAAAAACAAGGACCACGACCGTAATGAAGAAGCCGTGCAGTCCTTCAAGTACTTGCTTGATATCAACCCGGATTACGTGGACGCTCCGCTCGCCGACGTCGCCATGGTTGAAATCCTTATCATTCAGCAGAAGTTTGATGAAGCTCAGGAACAGCGTAAGCTCGTCGTGAAGCGCTACAGCAAGAACTCTTCTTGGTACAAGAAGAACAAGCAGTATCCGAAGTCTGTCGAAAACGCAGAAAAGGCTATCCGCTCTGCAATGCTCGACATTCCGCAGTACGATCACGCTCAGGCTGCTAAGCTCATGAAACAGGGCGACACCGAAAGTGCTAAGAAACGCTATGACATCGCTATCAAGGGTTATAACGAATTCTTGAGCCATTACAAGGCTGAACCGTCTTGGGATGAATACAAGGTCTTTGCAAACCTGGCTCTCGTCTATCAGGAAATGAACCAGTTCGCCAAGGCGGCTGACATGTTTAACAAAATCGTGGACGCAGACACGAACCGCTATGGTCGCCGCGCTCTCGGTTCCGCTGCTCCGTACAAGAAGGAAGATGCGGGTTACAACGCTGTCCTCATGATGGATAGAGCTCGTGCCGATGCCCAGAAGAACAAGGCTGGCGATGATCCGGTGAAGGCTTACAATCTTCCGGAAACCAAGGCTTACTTTGCTCAGATGGACAAGTACATGAAGAAGTTCAGCAAGCAGAAGGAAGCAGTGGAGCTTGCCTACAACGCAGCCATTGTCCGCTATCAGGCTAAGCAGTTCAAGCAGGCTGTTATCGACTTCCGTGCTTTAAAGACGAACTATCCAAATAACCAATACATTTTGCTCATCAGCCGTATGCTTGCTCAGTCACTCCTCGAATCCGAAGAACTGGATGAATCTCAGAAGGAATTCGAATGGCTCTTGAAGCAGTATACCGAAGTCAAGGCTACTCGCAATGACTCCATGGCTAAGATTATCCGCACTTCCATCGCCGCTGTACTCTTCCAGAAGGCAGATAAGGCGGTGAAGAACGGTCAGTACGAACAGGGTGCTGTCGCTTACTTGGACCTCGTCAAGCACTATCCGAAGGAATCCTTCTCGGATAAGGCTGTGTTCGAAGCCGGTACCGCTTACGAAAAGGCTAACAACTACGATAAGGCCGCTCAGACCTTCATGATGATTCCGAAGAACTACGGTTCTTCGCCGCTCACCATCAAGGGTATCCTCCGTGCGGCTATGGCTTATAAGAAGGCTGGTAAGCCGGAACAGGCCGCTCAGACGTTCCTCTTCATTACGAACAACTTCGAAAAGGATTCGATGGCATTTGCAGCAATCGGCTTCGCCGCTGCTACCTATGACTCGATTCCGAACAAGAAGATGGCCGCTCAGACCTACGAAATTGCTTACAAAAAGTATCACGATCACGAAAAGACTCCGGGCATGCTCTATAGTGCTTGCTTGACTTACGATGAAGCCAAGCTTCCGGAAGAAGCGATCCGCTGCTCGAAGGACCTTGTTCGCGACTACCCGAAGAGCTCCTACGCTCTCGACGCTGCGTTCAGCATCCCGGTTGCTTACCAGAATGCAAAGCGCTGGTCTGAAGCTGCTGACGCTTACATCTTCTTCGCAAAGACCTATACCTCTGATAAGGAAAAGCTCATCGCTGCTTACATCGGAACGGCTCGTGCATACCGCGAACTCAAGGATGATAAGAACGCTGCTGATTACTACAAGAAGACTCTTGATGCTTACGACAAGTACGGTCTTCAGATCAAGAATGCCGATCCGGGCGTTCCGGCTGAAGCTGCTTACTACCTTGGCGAAATGGAATACGCCAAGATGGACGCAATCACCGTTTCTGGCAAGCAGAAGCAGAAGGACGCAGCCGTCAAGAAGCTCACCGAAATCTTGAAGGTCGCTGTCGGTCACTACTCGAAGTCTGCTACTTATGCATCTGAACAGTGGACGTTCCGTGCCACGAACAAGATTGGCTTCCTCTTCGTGACGATGGCCGCCAAGATTCGTGAACAGGAACTCAACGGTAAGACGAATGAAGAACAGTTCGCGGAACGCATCGGCATTGTCCAGCAGTTGCCGGGTTACTACGATCAAGCTCAGCCGATCTTCCAGAAGAACATCGACCTCGCTCGTGACCAGGGCTTCTACAACGCCGACGTCATCGCCGCTGAAGAAGGCTACATCGAAATGTACTACCAGGGTTGTGCCGTGTTCGTCGAAGTGGGTGATGCTTTCGCTAACTCTCCGCTTCCGGATAGTGCTGAAATCGTGGCTCAGTATGTGGAATACGACGGCATGACGAAGGAAGACGCTGCATTCGCTGCTGGCGAAGACCTCCAGGCCTACCGTGATGAATTGTCTAGCCGTTCTCAGGCTGCTCGCGAAGCTGCTGTTCCGCGTTGCGCAACGGGTATTCGCGCCTCTGAACACTATGGTATCGATAACCAGTGGACTCAGAAGCTCTACGACATGCTCCGTAACCTCGACGAGCAGAACGAAGCTCTTCAGATCAAGATCACGAAGTTTGATGCTTCCAAGCTCTTCCAGGATCCGAGCTACTTCAAGATGAAGGCTCGCTTGGAACAGGTTCGCGCATCGAAGGTCATGACCAAGCAGGAACAGCTTGCGACTTACCAGGAAATCTTGAAGGATGCACAGGCTGAAAACGAAAAGCTCCGTGCTGAACTCAAGGAACTCCAGGCTCGGCTGGCTCCTCCGCCTTCGGCAACTCCGGCTACTGCCCCGGCTCAGGCTCAGTAAAGCGATCTTTTACAAGAGAAAAGTCCCGCAAATGCGGGATTTTTCTTTTTTAATTTGGGGTAATGAAAATTTTACAGCGTAAATGCACCCCAAATCGTCAAAAATAAAATAAATATGCCTTTACAGGAAACAATCACAAATCACTCGTATAAAAGGAGTATCCTAATGTCTAAAATGCTTGAATCGTTCAACCCGGCGAACTCTGGTTGGCAGTTTATGTGGATCATTCTTGCCGTCTTCGCAATCGGTATCGGTTTCTCGATTGAACGTATCGTTTACATTCTCATCAAGAGCGCAAAGGGTCGCGGCAAGTTCTTGAACCAGTTCGGCCAGCTCATCAGCGCTAAGCAGTATGACCAGGCTTTGAGTCTCGCTAACTCTTCCAAGCTCCCGATCGCTAAGGTCGTTGCTGCTATCGTTAGCAACCGCGATGCTGGTCGTGAAGCGATGGTGAACGCTTGCGATGCTGTGTTCCTCACTGAAGCTCCGCGTCTCACTCGTTATATTTCCATCATTTCCGTTATGGCTTCCATCTCTACGTTGATCGGACTTATGGGTACGATTTACGGTCTGATCTTCACGTTCGACGCTGTTGCTAACAAGCCGGCTGCTGAACGTCCGAAGGCTCTTTCCGATGGTATTGCTATCGCTATGGGTACCACGCTCCTCGGTCTGATTTCTGCAGTTCCGCAGCTCGTCATCGTTGGTATCCTCAATATGAACAGCGAACGTCTCATTCAGGAAATGGAAGAAAAGGGACTCAAGATCATCAACGCCCTGTCGTAATTGTTGTTGGTTAAGAACAATTAATTAGATAGGAGTTAAAATGGCAAAAGCAATCAAGAAATCAGGAAAAGTCGAAGAACCGGATTTGCTTCCGGCGATGGGCTTGTTCACAATTCTGATTCCGATGCTGCTCTCCATGACCTCGTTCTCGAAGTTGGCAATTGTTGAAGTCAATCTTCCGGAACGCTCTATGATGCAGATGGATGACCAGACTCCTCCACCTCCAGATGAGCAAGCATTGAATCTGTCCTTGGCCATTACTGATGAGTATCTCGTTATCGGTGCCCGCGGCGGTTTCCAACCCAACGTTTACTTTAAGGAATTTTGGGTTTTCCGTTGCAAGTCCGATGGCCAGCTTATCAAGTATGCGGCAGACGACGTAAAGAAGGCTATTAGTTCCGGCTCTGCTCCGAAGTGCAAAGACGGCAGCGAAATGGACAAAGAAAAGTATATCTATGACATCGAATCGATTGAATTAGATATGATTGAAAAGACTTCGGAAGAAGACGCAGGTCGTTTGATGTGGGGTATTTATACCTCTCAGTCTGAAGGCCAGCCGGATAGCGTCCTGGTCGATGGTAACAGCAACTTCCTCGCTCTCGTGGGTGAAGGCGAAGGTGGAATTAATCCGCCGGCAGCTCTCAAGAAACCGGGTGCAGGTGTTGGTGTCGCTACTCTCGCACAGAACTCAACCCGTAAGCTGAAGCCGGAAGATGCTGCAAAGCTTGTCGTTTATCCGCTCTCTGCGTATGACGAAATCTCTAAGCAGCTCATCCAGATCCATACGGCTTTCATTGACCTTGAGGACGTGGACAACATCATTATCGTGGCGAACGATAACGTCCAGTTCGACAAGATCATCCAGCTGATGGACCGCGCTAAGTCCGCAGGTTTTGTCAAGGTTAACCTTGCAAAGTTGGGAGGCTAATAATGGCACGTAAGACTCGTAAATATTCAGAAGACGTCCCGTTCTCCCTCACCTCCATGATGGACATGATGACCATCATTCTGGTGTTCCTTATCAAGAACCTTGACGCTGAAGGCCAGTTGATTACCCAGGCGGAAAACCTTGTCCTTCCGATTTCTACCTCTAAGGTGCAGGCGAAGGAAGTTTCCCTTTCTGTGGTTGTTGACGCTGGTCACGTGGTGGTCGATAATCAGAAGATTGTGACGACTCCGGACGTGATGGCTCAGGAAGACTTGTTGATCGCTAAGGTTGACTCTGTCTTGAAATTGCGTCGTGAAACGGAACGTGAGCACGCTTTGAAGGCTGGCCTTCCGGCTGATGAAGCGGGTAATATCATTATCCAGATCGACAAGAACATCCCTTATGATGTGATGTACAAGGTGATGGCAACGTGCGGCTTCTCTGGCTATACGAACATTGCCTTCGCAGTGAACATGAAGAACGGCGGGGAGGAATAATCATGGCAAAAACGAAAAAGCAAGTAGATCCGTTTGTTGCTTCCTTGATGCCGGAATCCGACAAACGCTTCGCGGGTGTCGCATTGATTTCTCTTGTTGTCGCTCTTTCTGTATCTCTTTGGGCGTCTATGTATGAAGCCGTGGTTGACGAAGTCATCTTCGAAGAAACCGCTGCCGAAGAACTCACGACGACCATGAAGATTGAAGAGAAGAAGGAAGAGAAGAAGGAAGAAAAGAAGAAAGAAGAACCGAAGAAGCCTCGTAAGAAGGCCGGTGGTGGCGGTAAGCCGCGCGGAAAGGGTCAGCCGAATGCTCCTCAGACCCGTGGCGTGCTGAAGCTCCTCACCGCTCAGACTACGAAGTCCAACTACGCTGCTTATGACCTTATGAAGGACCAGAAGTTCTCTAAGGACATTAACAAGGTGTTGAAGGACGTGGCAGGTCTCCAGACGACGGGTAAGACCGTTCTCGGTGGTCGTCGCGGTAAGGCTGACGGTGGCTTCAACGAAGGCTACGCAGAAGGTGGTTCCGGTGGTATCGGTGACGGTCTCGGAAGCCTTCTCGGCGGTGGTGGCGGTGGCATTGCTACCCGCTCCAAGGGAACGATCAAGACTCCGTCTGCCCGTGACATTGACATGGGTGCAGGTGGTGGCTCTCGTTCTGCTGCAGACATCATGAAGGTTGTCCGTCAGCGTACGCCGGGTCTGCGTCACATCTACAATAAGTACTTGAAGAAGCAGCCGGGATTTGCCGGTAAGGTGACGCTCCGCTTCACCATTGCTCCGGGTGGCGATATCATCTCCATCTCCATTGCATCCTCGACCACTGGTTACGGTGAATTCGACAATGCAGTGAAGAATACGGTGAAGCGCTGGACCTTCAGCAAGGTCAAGTCGGGCAACACTACGGTAACGATTCCGTTCACCTTCTCTGAATAATTCGTTATTCAAGCATGACAAAAGGACTGGAAACATCCGTTTCCAGCCCTTTTTGTTTATTTTTTTTCTTGCGAAATTTGTGAAAGCAAATTACTTTTACAAAAAAAACAGGAGTTGATTGATGAACATGAGAACTGCTGCTGCGCTGGGATTTACGGTTGGAATTTTAGGCGTAGGTTCTGCGTTTGCTACGTTTGCCCGTGTTGAATCCATGGGCAAGAACACGACGTACATCATGGACGACGTGAGTATTTTTGGCAATCCGGCCAATATCAACCTTTATCCGAACTACCTTATCGGTGGTTTTGGCTCTTATTTGGACAATGTGGAAACGGGTACGAATAAAGATCCGCAGCATCCGACTTTCGGCGGAATCTTCTCGCTCAGCCTTGGCAGCGAAGAATCTCCGGATCCGCGTCTTTCGATAGGCGGCCTTTTTGGACGTGAAGATGCGCTTTTGTTCCGATTCCTTCCGGATTATTACATCGACGCAAACGGTAACAAGCATAGCTTGCCGCAGACCGTGACGAACTTTGACGGTTTCCTCGGCGGTACGCTGTCGAACGGTAACGCTCTCGGTTTGCACATTTATATCGCTCACCAGGACGGCGGTTATGAAACGGAAAACGGTGACTACCAGGTTGACAATGATTCCTACGCCTCTGTAATCCGTGCTGATGGAGGTTTTAACCTCCAGGTGACGAATACGATGGACTGGGAACTTGCTGCGGGTATTGCCCGTGTGCAGTACGGTCCGGAACACAAGAACTTCTTTGATGACGGTGACTTCTCTTACCTCGTCAATTCTCGTGCTTTTGTGACTCTCGAAGCCATTGACGGCGAACTTGTCCCGGCGATGAACGGTCACTTTATCAAGGCTCCTGGCATTCGCGAAACGCACGCTCAGGCAGGTCTCGGTATTAACGTGGGCTTGGATAGAGGCTTCTTCTGGATGGGCGCTGACTTCGTCTGGAACAAGAAGAAGGCCCATAACTGGAGCATCGATTACGATACCGGTGTTTCGGCGTATGACGCTCAGGACGATGAGCATTCTTACTGGGATAAGCGCAAGGATATCGGCGGCGTGATCAGCTTCGGTATTGAACGCAACATCTGGTACGATTGGTTCGTGATCCGCGTGGGCGGTCAGAAGTCCATTCTTTACACGGAATGTGACGTGGATTCCCACAACGCAGGCAAGAGCGGCATCTGCTCGGACAACGGTTCTTTCTTCTCGACAAATCCGATTGGCAACGGCACGATGGATGACCATGTCGGCTGGGGCTTCGGCATTAACATCGAAGAAAAGCTGAAGATCGACGTGACGATCGCAGAAGACCTTCTCTTCCGCAATCCGTTTCAGGGTGAAGGTCGTTGGTTCTCCCGTTTGGACGCCACCTATTCCTTCTAAGAAAAATTCTTGATTTTGAAAAGAGCGCTGTTCCTTTGAAACAGCGCTTTTTTATATTTAAATCATGCGAAAATGTTTGTTGATTTTATTCGCGAGCCTGTTCTTTTGGGGCTGCTCGGAACCGCAAGAAAATATCGAGGCGAAACTCTCTGCGTACCTGCAGGACGATTTGAAGTTTATGGTGGCGCAGACGCTCAAGGCGAGCAACGATAAGGGCGCCTTACTGGATTCCCCGTATTTTAAGATCCGCGATTTGCGATTCTTTGACAAGGAACATTCCAAGATGTATTCTGCCTATGCGAATGTGGAATTTTTTATCTACCGCGACATCGAAATGTTTGAAGAACGAAAGTACCGTTACGATAATCGATTCCTGCAATGGGACCGCTATTTGAAACGGTGGCATTTTGGTACAGACGTGGATAAAAATTGAATATCTTGTCACTTTTTTATACTATATTTTTTAGCAAAAAATTAAGAAGGAAATCATACTTTGTTCGGACTTTTCTCTTGCGATATCGGCGTTGATCTTGGAACGGCTAATACCCTTGTTCACGTTGCTGGACAAGGTATTGTAATCAATGAACCTACAGTCGTTGCTATGGACCGTAAAAACGATCGTGTGACTGCGATTGGTGGTGAAGCTAAAAAGATGCTCGGACGTACTCCGGGTGCGAATGTGGCTATCCGCCCGATGAAGGACGGCGTGATTGCAGACTTCCAGTTGGTGGAAATCCTGCTTTCGACGTTTATTAAGCGCGTCCAGAAGTATCCTCTGTTCCTTGTGAAGCCGCGCGTTGTAATCGGCGTTCCTTCGGGCATTACAGAAGTGGAAAAGCGCGCAGTGACGGATGCGGCTCGCATGGCTGGCGCAAAGGAAGTTCATTTGGTGCATGAACCGATGGCCGCGGCTGTCGGCATGGGTATTCCGGTGGATGGCCCTGCAGGCAATATGATTGTGGATATCGGCGGTGGTACGTCGGATATCGCTGTAATCGCTTTGAACGGCATCGTGTGCAACGCATCGGTGCGCGTCGGCGGTGACGAAATGGATGAAGCGATTGTGAACTATCTCCGTAAGACCTACAACTTGATCGTCGGCGAAAGCACCGCAGAACAGATCAAGTGGGCAATCGGTTCTGCTTATCCGTTGGAAGAAGAATTGACGATGGACGTGAAGGGTGGCGATGTGATGGCTGGCCTTCCGCGTACGATGACGATTACGAGCCAGGAAATTCGCGAAGCTTTGGATGAACCCGTAACGGCGATTGTCGACGCTGTGAAGCAGGCTCTTGCACTGACACCTCCGGAACTCTCTGCGGACATTTTGGACCGCGGCATTATCATGTCGGGCGGTGGTTCCAAGCTCCGTGGTTTGGACGCTCGTATTCGCAAGGAAACCGGTCTTTCGGTGAACGTGATCGACGACCCGCTGCTCTGCGTGTGCAAGGGTGCCGCTCGCATTCTCGAAGAATTGGACAAGTTCCGCCCGGTCTTGATTTCGTCCACGATTTAATTTTGACAGTCCCGCTAGAAAATGCAGATTTTCCGTTTTCTTGGAAACATCCTTGCTAAAGGGCACGGGCTTGTCCTCTTTGTCATTCTGCTCATGATCGGCTTCGGTATTCGCCATCTGGAAAAAGATGGAAAGGAAACCGTTATCGCCGGAGCGCTTTCTTCTGTGTACTATCCGGCACAGGTGGTCGTTTCTTCGGTGAATCGTATTCACTCGGTTTCATACGAAAATGATTGCTTGAAGCGTGAAAACGCTCGCTTGAAAATGGAACGCGATAATTTGCGCGAAGGCATGGAAGAATTGCAGCGCCTGCGTGAGCTTGTCCATTTTGACAACGTCTGGGATTATTCCATTGTGACGGCGCGCGTGATCGGCAAGAACCCGGGTCGCTTTTTGACGACATTTGTGGTGAACCGCGGTACGGAACACGGCATTGAAATGAACATGCCGGTCTTCACAACGCATGGACTTGTCGGTAGAATCTCGGCGGTTTCAAATTCCCATTCCAAAGTGCAGCTTTTGCCGGATCCTTCGCTGCACGTTTCTGTGATGGTGCAGAGAACGCGCGTGGTGGGTTTTTTGGAAGGTGGTTCGGTAAACTACTTGAACGCTTCGATTCCGTCTTATACAGGCGTTCACGAAGGTGATACGGTGGTGACTTCGGGACTTGGTGGAATTTACCCGAAGGGTATCGGTATAGGTGTTGTCCGTTCCATGCACAAGGGCGATTTGGATGTGGTGACGGAACTGGAACTCGATCCGTTCCAGAACTTTACGCATCTTGAAGAAGTTTTCATTATGCAGAAGAAACCGGATTGGGTTTTGCAGGAGATGTTGAAAAATGCTGAAATTCATTAAACATCTCGTTTGCTTTATCATCACGATCGTTTTGCAGACGACGCTCGCTTCGTGGATCAGTTTCTACGGTCAGCAGCCGGATTTTGTTTTAATCTTCATTGTGGTGATGGCGCTGTCGCATGGTCCGGTTTCGGGCATGCTCTGGGGATTCTTTGCTGGATTTTCCGAAGACGTTTTTGCTTCGGTCGATTGGCTCGGTGCGCAGACGATTGCTTTTACCTGCGTCGGTTTTGGTGTGGGACAGTTGGAAGAAAGATTCTTGCGTTTGAACCTCGCGACGAAGGTCGCTTTGCTCGGACTTGCATTCATGCTGAATGATTTCGTCTATTATGCTTTGATCGGAATTTCCCAGGAAAGCGTGACGACATTCTTCCTTTTGAAGACGCTCCCGGAATGCATTTATACGATGCTGTTCGGAATTCCTTGCTTCTTCCTGTTGAATCGTTTTGATCGTGTGAAACGTTGCAATGTTTAAAGCGCAGAACGAATTGCAAAATCGCAATTTAAGGTCGCTTGTTTTTATGGCGGCAGTAGCGCTTGTTTTTTCTTGTCTCTCCGTTCGCTTACTTTATCTGCAATATGCACGTTATGAAGAGAACCTGCAGAGCTCCGATGAAAACCGTCTGCGTCGCATTGTTCTGAAAGCGGAACGCGGTTTGATTTTCGATCGCAATGGAACGCTTTTGGTGGGTAACCGCCCTTCGTATCAGATCGTGATCAAGCCTGCGGAAATCCGCAAGATGGATGCGGAAACAAAGGACTCGCTTTTTAAACGCTTGATCCATTTGAAGGATTCCCAGGGAGAACCGATTTTCGATTCTGCGGTGGTCGATACGATGTTCCAGCGTTCCGCGTGGAAGTCGCATGGGACACTTCGCATTTTGGAAGATGCGTCGGAAGAACAGGTCTCTATTGTGCAAGAACGTTCTTTTGAGTTCCCGAGCGTGACGACTGTGGTGGAATCTCGCCGTTCGTATCCGTATGGAACTTTGGCGGCGCACTTGCTCGGTTATACGGGTGAAATTTCGGATGAGCAGTTGGAACGACCGGAATATGCGGGATACTCGTCGGGCGATCGTGTGGGGCAGAAGGGTTTGGAACAGCAGTATGATGGCGAGTTCCGTGGCGAAGACGGTGTGAAGTACGTTCAAGTGGACGCCTATGGCCGTGAAGTGGGAAACATTGAAGGGATGCAGAATGTGCCTTCGGTTCCGGGCTACGGAATGGTGACGACAATCGATTTGGATATTCAGAAGGCGGCGGAAGAAGCTTTGCCGGATTCCGTGCGTGGCGCTGTCGTTGCGATTGATCCGAGGTCGGGTGAAATTCTTGCAATGGTTTCTTCGCCGCGTTTGGACCCGAACATTTTTTCTTTGAAACGGCGAGAACGCAATAAGGGTTGGGCGAAGGTCGCCTTGGATTCGACGCGCCCGTTGATGAACCGTGCGGTGGCGGGCGTGTATCCGCCGGCATCTGTTTTTAAGCTGGTAACGTCGGGAGCGGGACTTGAACATAAGCTCGTGACGGGACAGACGCATTTGCCGAAACCGTGCACGGGTGGTTTTACGTTCGGCGCGCGTTATCAGAAGTGCTGGGGTACACATGGCAATTTGGACTTGGTGAATGCGCTTCGCCTATCTTGCGACGTGTATTATTACCAGCTCGGTTTGATGCTTGGCATGGAACGCATCAATGAATTCGGACATCGTTTTGGTCTCGGTCATAAGCTCGGTGTGGATATTCCGGGTGAAAAGGCGGGCTGGCTTCCGGATTCCGTTTCATTTAACGCGCGCAACAAGCGTAACGGTTGGCGTTGGGCGCGCGGTTTGATTTTGAACTTGGCGATTGGCCAGGGCCAGCTCGTGACGCCGCTCCAGGAAGCGGTGCTTGCCGGTTCCATTGCGACAGGCAAGGGCGTTTTCCGTCCGCACTTGATGAAGGAATTGCGTGACGTGGATGGCAATGTGGTGGGACGTTACATTCCGGAAAAGATTTTTGAAGGCAACATGAGCGAATCCACGCATAGGACGCTTCTTGCCGGCATGGATTCCGTGGTGAACCATCCGGGAGGAACGGGTAAGCGTGCTGCGCTTCCGGGAATTCGTGTGGGCGGCAAGTCCGGTTCTGGCGAATGGAAGAAGGGCGAAAAGACCCATGCGTGGTTTGTTTCTGTCGCTCCGCTTGACGATCCGGAAATTGCCGTGGCGGTGATCCAGGAAGCTCAAGGCGGTGGCGGATCTATGTCGGCTCCGGTATGCCGTAAAGTGATGGAAGCCTATTTTGCGAAGAAGTATCCAAAGGACTCGACGGAGGTAAAAGAGTGAGAGGCTCCGGACGTTTTTTGAATAACACGATGAAAATCGACTGGCTCTTTTTGGCACTGGTCTTTGTGTTGACATCGATTGGCATTGCCTTGGTGTATTCGGCGACGGTGAACACGGAACCGATCTGGTATACCTCCCGTTGGTTTAAGCAGATTATTTATTTTGGCGGCGGTTGCCTTTTGGCTGCGGCGCTCTCCTTTGTGCGCATCGATTATTGGCAACGTTTTGCTTTTCCGCTGTATTTTTTGACGATCGCGGCTTTGGCGTTTGTGGCGTTTGGCGGCGGTGACAGTGCGAAAGGGGCGGGGCGTTGGATTGACTTTGGCTTTTTGAAAATCCAGCCGTCTGAATTTGCGAAGATCACCTTTTTGCTTGCGATGTCGAAATGGCTTTCTGTTCATCGGGTGAACATTTTGAAGCCGAAGACTTTTGCGATGCCCGCGCTGATTTTTATTGTGCCGTTTGCGTTGGTGTTAAAGCAGCCTGACTTGAGTACGGCTCTTGTGTTTACGGCAGTGACGCTGGTGGGGCTTTATTGGGCAGGGCTTTCGCTTATGGACCTTTTCTTGATTGTGAGCCCAGTGGCATCGGTGATTCTTTCTTATCCGCAGATTCCTTATTCGCAGGTGCTGTGGGGACTTTTGCTTTGCGTTGTGTTCCTTGTACTCCTTTTCCGTAAGATGCCTCGAAAGTTTGTCGTTCTGATTCTTTCGCTGAATATTATTTGCGGTTATGCGAGTACGATGGCATGGAATTCCTTGGAGCATCACCAGCGTGAACGCGTGATGACCTTTGTCGATCCGATGCGCGATCCGAAGGGAGCCGGGTATCAGGTAATTCAGTCGGAAGTGGCGATTGGCAGCGGAGGTATTTTTGGCAAAGGCTTTGGCGAAGGCTCCCAGACAAATCTCGCATTCCTTCCGGAAGAACATACGGACTTTATCTTTAGCGTTCTCGGGGAACAGTTTGGCTTTTTAGGCTGTGTTTTTGTGCTGTTCCTCTACTTTATGTTTCTGTGGCGTGCAATGTCGATTTGCAGGCTGCACTTGGATCCGTTTGTGAATCACGTGGTTTCCGGGGCGTGTACGATCTTTTTCTTCCACATGATGGTGAATATTTCAATGACGCTCGGGCTCATGCCGGTGACGGGTCTTCCGCTTCCGTTCCTTTCTTATGGCGGATCTTTTATGCTCACTTGTATGATGCTTGTCGGTTTGCTTGTGAACATGCGCTATCAGGGAAGTCAGCTCGAAAGCAATTACGATTAAACGGTTGAAAAATCGTCGAAAATTCTCCATTCCGCATTTTGGAGCGTCTATAGAAAGGAGCCTTTAGAAAAGGTTCCGTTTTTGTTGAGGAGAAAAATGAAACTTTGGACCGGAATATCGAAATTTTTGTTTGGGAACGGATGCCTTACCTGCAAACGCGGAGGCTTACCGTTAGATCCGTGGCTTTGCCCGGATTGTAGGGAAGAACTGCAGAAGCTCGCCCAGAATCCGCGACGTCCAAATCCCGATACGCTTTGCCTGTACACGATGACGCCTTTGACAAAGGCTTTGGTTCACGGCTTAAAATACGGCAACATGCCGGGCCTTGCAGGTTATCTGGTGAGGACAGCGCTCAAGGAACGGGAAACTTTGGAAACTTTGCAGGAATGGGGCAGGAAACTCGCCTTTGTGCCTGTTCCCCTGCATCCTGCCCGTATGCGAGAAAGAGGCTACAATCAAGCGGAAAAGCTCGCCAGAGCGATTTCTGGGCGAATGAATGGAATTGTGGCGCCTGCGCTTGAAAGAAAAACCTTCCGGATTTCGCAGACGACGCTTTCGAGGTCGGAACGTTCGAACAATGTGGCGGGAGCTTTTGGGTTGAAAAAGCGCTTTCGCTGGCCGGATGGCAGAATACCGGTGATCGTCGATGATGTATTTACGACCGGGGCGACGACAACAGCATGCCTTTACGCTTTTGAAAAAGAAAATTTAGGGGGATTTTCGAAAGTGTGCACGCTTCTTTACGAAGAGAGTGCGACGGCGCGTGTGGATTTTGCCGCGGATACTGCCATGGAATGGCATGTATAATTTTTAGCGGAGGAAGAGGGACTCGAACCCCCAAGCCTTACGGCGGCGGTTTTCAAGACCGCTGACTTACCAATTAGCCTATTCCTCCAAAACAAAAGCCCTAGAAAGATCCAGGGCTTTTGGAGTGGCACCGGTCAGAATTGAACTGACGACACGCGGATTTTCAGTCCGCTGCTCTACCAACTGAGCTACAGCGCCATCGGGTAAGCCAAAGTTAAATCAAAAAAGAAATCCTGTCAAGGGTTTTTTGTTGTAAAGCAAAATTTTAGTGTAAATATGTGTGCATTCGAGTAGATTTGTAGTGTTACAGGATGAGTGGATTGGCCTGGAGATAAGATGAAGCCGATTAAATATGCCGTTTTAGCTTTGACATTAGGTCTTTTGGCAGCATGCCAAGATCCCTCCTTGGTTTCGGAAGATGAACTTTCTTCTGCTGAAATGCAGGATGAAACTTCTTCAGGTGGTACATCGGAAAATGTTTCCGGATCGTCCTCGGGCACTGCCACGCTGTCGAGCAGTAGCAGCGAACAGCTTTGCGTCGTTTCGTGGGTTGGAAAATCCGCAGTGACGATTAATGAAATCATGCCGGGCAACGTGAACTGGTATGATGACCGAGGCAAGGATCCGGGTTGGGTTGAACTTTACAACTCGAGTTCGGAACCGGTTGCTTTGAATGGCCTTGCTCTTGTTGAAAGTAAGGCACGTCCGCGTAAGTGGGTCGCTGGAAACGATACGATTCCGGCCAATGGCTACCGTATTATTTTTGCTTCGGATCGTGGTTTGGCAAATCCACCGGAAGGTGTGGATTCCGACTCGCTGCACTATCGTGCTCATACCGACTGGAAACTCGAAGATAAGGGCGGTACGCTTTTCTTGGTGAGCGAAAACTGTGGCATTTTGGATTCCGCGAGTTACCCGGCTTTGGAAGCGGGCATTAGTTGGGGCAAGACTTCTTCGGGTTGGCTCTATTTTGCAAAGTCGACTCCGGAAGCGGATAATGCGAACAGCACAGGTTCTGCGGGGTTTGTTTCTTTGCCTGCTTTTGGTCAGAATGCTGGATTCTACTCGGATTCCGTGGTGATTACGCCGCCGACAACGGATGACGGATCTACGGTGCGTTGCACATTCAATGGTTCGGAACCGACGGCTTCGACTGCTGCGATGTTGGAAGCGGTCGTCTTGAAAAATTCGACTGTGGTCCGTTGCGCTGCTTTCAAGGACGGTTTGATCACGAATAAGATTGTGACGAACACGTACTTTATCAATGAAGAAATCCATAACATGCCGGTTGTCTCGATCAGCGTGGATTCTCAGTTCTTTAAGAACCATTACCTCTACGCGTCAGCAGGCAGCACAAACGGTTCTTCTCCGAATTCGGTGGATCCAAATGAAACGAGTCTTTATGCCGATGTGGAATTCCCGGTGCATGTGGAATACTTTGCAAATGGAAGCGCAAGCGATTCGAAGGCTTGGGAAATCGATGCGGGAATTTCTCTGATGGGCGGTTACAGCCGTTTGGAAAAGAAGAAGTCTGTGGCGATTACGATGCGTGAAGAATATCAGGATGGCTGGCTCAAGTATCCGCTGTTTGAAACGCGTAAAGATGCGAACAGCAAGTTCAAGGCTTTCAATTTGCGCAACAATGGAAACCGTTTTGTCAGCGATTACATTGCAGATGCTGCCGGTGGAGCGATGCTTGAAGGTGCCGGCGTGGATTACCAAAGAAGCCGTCAGGTAATCGTCTTTTATGATGGCGTCTATTGGGGCGTTCATGATATGCGCGAACGCTATAACAAGAACTTCGTGGAAACAAACTATGGCATCGATGCATCGACGGTGACGGTCATTAAACATTTGAATAAGTCGATCGAAGCAAGCAACGGCACTGTCGATGAGTACAAGGCTTTGCTTGCCTATGTTTCGGAAACGTCGTTTGCCGGCGAAGGCAATACCGCTTATGAATATTTGAAAACCTTGATGGATGTGACGAATTATGCAAGTTATATGGCTGCGGAAATGTACTCGCATAACGGCGACTGGCCAAACAATAACGTGAGAGCGTGGAAGAGCCCGAATACGCTCTGGAAGTTTATGATCTATGATTTGGACCATGGCTTTGATTGGATGTGGCCTGTTCCCGGTTTTACCCAAGAGACGAATATGTTTGACTGGGTGAAGCAGGGAGGCTATGCTTTGGGCGAGTGCTATAATAAGCCGAGTGCGGATTGCTTCCACACATTTTATGTGAAATTGATCGAAAATCCGGACTTTAAGCGGATGTTCATCAACCGATCGGCGGTTCTTTTCCAAAACTATGTAAACGGGACGAACCTCTCGAATATCATTGAATCGATGACGGAGTCGATTGACGAGGACCAGCGTACCGCTGACCAAGGAGTCTTTAAGCAGAGCGAGCGTTGGCATACGAATTCTTGTGGTGGACGCTTTAGCAATTCGGGCTCCTGCATCAAGGAATGGGGCCTAGAACGCGACGAAGTGATACGTAACGAATACCGTGAAGAATTTGGGCTTTCGAGCGATGTGGAAGTGACAATCGCTGCGACGGGAAACGGTTACGTGACTCTCGACGGCTTTACGCTTCCGAGTCTTTCGAGTTACACCGGAACGTTCTTCGGTGGAAATGCAATGCTCTTGACCGCAGTTCCTTCGGGAACGGGTAAGTTCGTTGCTTGGGAAGACGGCTCTACGGATAACCCGCGCTTGGTGATGCCGCAGAGCGGCGCCTCTTACATCGCGCAATTTGACTAAGACAGTCGAAGCCTGTAGAAATCGATGCACGGAATTTTTCTAGATTCTTTGCATGTTTTCTCCTGTGCGTAAAATGTTCGACGATATTTCGAAACGCTATGATTTTTTGAATCATACGCTGAGCTGCTTTCAAGACATTTTATGGAGAAAGGCGTGTTGCCGTGAACTGAAAAAATGCGGTGCCGGTAAACGTCTTTTGGATCTTTGCGGTGGCACGGGAGATTTTGCCGTGGAATTTGAACGCATTGTGGGAAAGCCGATTCAGGCGATCCTTGGCGATTTTTCGTTTGGAATGCTTCAACATTCGAAGGGAAAGAGGACTTCTGCCAAGCCTGTGCAGCTCGATGCGATGCAGATGCCTTTTTTGGACAACACGTTTGATGTGGTGTTGAACGGCTTTGGTATGCGCAACTTGCCGGATGCGAAAGGGGGACTTGTGGAATCTTGCCGAGTCCTCGCTCCGGGCGGTCATCTGATGGTGCTTGAATTCTTTTCTCCGCGACAGGCTTTTAACCGTTTCTTTTACAAGCGGCTTGCGCCTCTTTTTATTCCGTTGCTGGGTGCAGTTTTTAGCGGTAAACGGGATGCGTATGAATATTTAGTCAATTCCATTTTGCGCTTTTTATCGGTGAAGGATTTTTGCGTTGTCGCAGAAAAAAATGGATTTGAAGTTGTGTCGGTAAAGCCTTGCTTCTTTGGCGTTGCGTACCGTGTATTGCTTCAGAAAAAGGTTTTGGCATGAGCCATTATCTGCTAGGCGTGACGGGGGCTTCTGGCGCAGTTTATGCGGCAAGGACGCTGTTTTATTTGCAAAAGGCTGGGCATTTCGTTTCGCTGTTGATAACGGATGCCGGGAAAGAAGTCGCAGATTATGAAGGGCAGACGGCGGCTCTTTTAAAAGCCGACGAGATTTTAGACGTAGAGAATTTTTTTGCGAGCTGTGCCAGTGGAAGTTCTGCGTTTGCGGGGATGGCCGTGGTTCCGTGTTCCATGGGAACGCTCGGGAAAATGGCGAACGGTATTGCGGATAATCTGCTGACCCGTGCTGCGGACGTGTGCTTAAAAGAACGACGCAAACTGGTCGTTGTTCCGCGGGAAATGCCGTACAATTTGATCCATTTGAAGAATATGGAACAGCTGACTCTAGCCGGAGCTATAGTGATTCCTGCGAGTCCGCATTTTTATGCGAAGCCGCAGACGATCGAAGATTTGGCGGATACGGTGGTCGCAAAGATTTTGAATCATTTGAATGTTCCGAATACAATTGTTCCTGAATGGGGTTCTAAAGGATGAGTGTTCTTTCAAAGATTGGGGAATACGGTCGCATGGTGCGTTTTAGCCACTCGCTTTTTGCGATGCCTTTTGCAATCGGTTCGATGTGGGTTGCGGCAAACGGTTTTCGCGGCATGGATGTGCTTCAAATTACAAAGTTTGTACTGCTGATTGTCGGCTGCATGGTGACGGCGCGCAATAGTTCCATGTCGTTTAACCGTCTTGTCGATGCGAAGTTCGATGCGGAAAATCCGCGGACATCCAAGCGTCATTTGGTGACGGGCGCTCTTTCGAAAAAAGCGGTCATCGGTTTTATTGCGGTGAATGCGGCTCTCTTTTGCTTGCTCGCTTGGCTTTTGAATCCGCTGGCGGGAATTTTCTCGTTCCCGGTGCTTTGCGCTCTAGCTTTTTATTCGTACTGGAAGCGATTTTCTTGGCTTTGCCATTGGTATCTGGGTTTTGCGATTGGCATGAGTCCTTTGGGCGCTTGGATTGCGGTACGTGGGGAATTCGCTGCGTTTCCGATTTTTTTGATGTTCATTCTGATGCTTTGGATGGGTGGCTTTGACATAATTTACGCGACGCAGGATGAAGAAATCGATAAGAGGCAGGGATTGCATTCGGTGCCAGCGCGTTTTGGCCGAGCAAAGGCTTTGAAAATCGCTCTCGCGAGCCATTTGGCGATGCTTGCACTGTGCGTTATTTTTGGCGTTTATTGGCAGATGGGAATCGCCTGGTGGAGCGTGTTCGCTTTGATGGCGGCAGCGATCCTTTACATTCACCTGTTTCGCAAATCCGATGATCTGGATGCGATGAACCGGGACTTCTTTTTGGCGAATGTGGGCATTAGTGTTCTTGTGATGCTTGGACTGATTGTGTGGATTCTTTTAGGAGGCGATGTCAATGCGTTACGATGATAAGCGCAAAGTTTGCCAGCGCACGGCGATTTGGATCGCTCTTCTCTCCCTGATCGATGTGCTGGGAATTGAGTTCGGTTTTATTCCGGAAGAATCGGCGAATAAGGCGCTGAACGTTTTTATTCTTCTGCTTGCGTTTGCACTCGCCGGGAACTTTTATTTTAAGAATAAGCAGGGCCGTTAAGGTGGCAGGCTCGCTTAAATTTCTAGGTCGCCCGTGTAACGGCTGACGATAGAACCATCGTTTTTGCGAAAGAGAAGACTCCCGTCTTCGTTGATGTCGAGGATAGTCCCTTCGACGACTTCTTTCCCTTCGACTATTCTTGCGGAATGCCCGATGAACTGGTCCATTTTACGCCATTCCGCAATCCACGGCGCGATGCCTTGTACACGGGTGATTTCAATTGATTCTTCAAGCTTTTGAAGAATTTTTTGCAGTAAAATTTCGCGGTTTAGGGCCTTGCCCAAAATCAGTCGAAGGCTTGTCACGGGACGTTCGATTTCTTCTAGATCTTCTGCTGTTGCATTCACGTCGATTCCGATGCCTATCGTCAAAATTTTTTTGCCGTCTTTTACAAGGATTTCGGAAATCATTCCACAGAATTTTTTCTTTTCGCAAAGGATGTCGTTTGGCCATTTGACGCTGGCGTTCACCCCGATCGCCCTAAAAAACTGGGCGAGAGAAATGGCGGTGATCTGCATCAGCTGCGGATACTGCAGGGGCAAAAAGCCTTCAAGCGAGAAGAGAATATTGAAGTAGAGATTTTTCCCTTCCGGCGAAAGCCAGGTGCGTTCGTGCCTGCCGCGTCCGCTTGACTGCGCGTCGGCTACAAGTACATCGCCAACGTCGAATTCCGAAATGTTTTCCTTGCTGTAGCGGTGAGTGCTTGTCAGTTTGGAGTAGAGATGGGCTTTTCGGTTTGCAAAACCGTGAATTTCCCATTCGGAGAAAGGACGTTCTACGCAAAAAATATCATTCATAGGCACAATAATAATTTTAATTTCAAAGAGAAATCAGCAAGAAAGGAAGATTCATGGATCTGTTGAATTATTTGAACGATTCTGTAACGCCTTGGCACGCGGCGGCAAATTTGGCAAAGCAACTGCAATTGCAGGGATTTGTAGAACTTTTGGAAGCCGAGCCGTGGGAGCTTGCTTTGAACAGTGCTTATTTTGTGCGGCGCGGTGCGGCGATTTTTGCGTTCCGCACGCCGTGTAAGTGGACGGCGAAAACGCGTTTTCGATTGACGTCGGCGCATACGGATTTTCCCGCCTTGAAAATTACGCCGAATCCCGATAAAAATGTAGCGGGATTTCATTTGATTCATCCGGAAGTTTACGGCGGCGCTTTGATCAATACCTGGTTCGATCGGGATTTGGGAATTGCAGGCATTGCCATGGTGCAAAATCGGGACAAGCTTGAAAAGAAGCTTGTGCGGATGAGTGCGCTTTGCCGCGTGCCGGAACTCGCGATTCATTTGAATCGCGGTGTGAATGAGACCGGATTTCAGGTGAATCCGCAGAACCATTTGAACGCCTGCTTGAGCGGTTCCGCTTCTAAATTGTTTGTGACGAGCCTTGAAGAAGAAATCGGTGCAAAGGTTATCGATTTTGAACTGCAATTTTTTGACGCACAGCCCGCTGCTCTTGGAGGTCTTTCAAAGGAATGGATTTACTCGGGCCGCTTGGACAATTTGCTTTCTTGTGAAGCGATTTTTGACGGGCTCGTTTCGCAGACGGATGCTTCGGAACAGGTGCGAGGAGCGCTCTTCTTTGACAATGAGGAGATCGGTTCGGAAACGCGCACCGGTGCGGCTGGAAATTTTGCGGAAGCGATGCTTGAACGGGTGGCGGCAAGCGGTGGAATTTCTCATGGGGAATTTTTGGGAAAACTTTCCGATTCGATTCTGCTTTCGTTGGATGTGGCCCATGCGACGCATCCCGCTTACGTGGAAAAGATGGAACCGAATCATTCCCCGATTCTCGGCAAGGGAATTGTGCTGAAGACGAATGCGAAAAAACGTTATGCGAGCGAAGCCGAGTCTAATGCGGTGGTGAAAATGCTCTGCCAGCAAAATCAGATTCCGTTACAGATTTTTGTGAGCCGTAACGACATGCCGTGCGGCAGTACCGTGGGACCGCACCTTTCTGCGGAACTCGGAATCCCGACGGTCGATTTGGGCGAAGCGATTCTTTCGATGCACAGCATTCGTGAAATGAGCGCCATCGCCGATCATGATGGAATGCGCAAATTGATGAGCGCTTTTTACAAGGCGTAATCGAAGCTCTTCCGTAAAGCCGTTCCGAAATTTGTTGGGGCGGTTTTCTATTTTTACGATCATGAGAATTGTTTTTATGGGTACGCCGGATTTCGCGGCGCATTTTTTGGATCATTTGAGTAAAGGTCCGCATGAATTGGTGGCTGTGGTGACGCAACCCGATCGCCCGGTGGGACGTGGCCGTGTTTTGACGGCTCCTCCTGTAAAGAATAAGGCTTTGGAACTCGGACTTCCTGTTTTGCAGCCGGTTTCGGTGAAGGAAGAATCTTTTGCGCTGGATTTAGAACGTTATAAGGCGGATCTTTTTGTGGTCGTCGCTTTTTCCATTTTGCCAAAACGAGTGCTAGGATGCTCCAAGTTCGGTGCGGTGAATGTGCATGGTAGCCTGCTTCCGAAATACCGTGGCGCGGCACCTGTACAGTGGGCGATTGCGAAGGGTGACGAAAAGACCGGCGTGAGTGTTTTCTTGCTCGATGAAAAAATGGATCACGGTCCGCTTCTTGAACAGCGTGAATTCTCGATTGATCTTTTTGACACTTCGGAAGATGTGCTGAACAAGATGGTGGAACCGGGTTCGGAAGCTTTGGACAAGGCTCTTGACCGTATTGCATACGGCAATGTCGAAGAGCTTTCGCCGCAGGAACACGAAAAAGCGTCTCCCGCACCGAAGCTCAAAAAGGACGACGGCAAAATCGACTTTAATATGTCGGCTCTCGAAATTCACAACCGCATCCGCGCCTTTTATCCGTGGCCGGGTGGGTTCTGTTTGTTCAACGGAAAGACTGCTTACTTCCGCAAAACGATTCCGCATCACAGCACCTGGCTAAATCCGGGCGAAGCCCGCGGCGACAAAGAAAAGCTCTATGTGGGAACCTCGAACGGGGTGCTCGAAGTGACAGAAATTCAGCTTGAAGGAAAGCGCGCAATGCCGGCAGCGGACTTCCTTCGCGGAATTCAAAAGAAGGATAAGGATAACCTGTGCTTCAAGACGATGGCTTAAAGGAACGCCTTTCGGCGCTTTATGCTCTGATCGATTGGATCAAGAACGGAACCATGTTGCGGGAGCATGCTCTTTCGCCGTTTGCGAAAGAACTCGCCTTGGGCGTGTGCAGACGCCATTTGCGCCTGCAGCATGCAATCAAAAAGAATGTCCATCGGATGCCGAGCGTGGAAGTACAGTGCGTTCTGGAGATGGGCATTTACCAGATCTTCTTTATGAATGTGCCGAGCCATGCTGCGGTGGATTCGAGTGCGGAGCTTGCTCGGCGTGCAAGCCTGGGCGAAGGTTCTGTGAAGCTTGTGAATGGTGTGTTGCGCGGTCTCGAACGAGAGGGCTTACCTACACTTCCGGCGCAGAACGTGCAACGAATCAGCATTGAATATTCCCTTCCGGAATGGATTGTCCGTCGGCTGCTCGACTGCTACGGATCTGCCCATGCAGAAGAATTTGCAAAGGAAACGGTCGAACGTCCGAGCCAGTGGATTCGCGTAAACACGTGCAGGATTTCGGCATCGGAGCTGAAAGAAAAGTTGATGCTTTCGGGCCGCATTTACAAGGACCGTTATTTGGAAGTCATCGAAGGCGCGAATGAACCGCACCTGGTTGAACTTTTGAAAAGCGATTTCTTTGAAAAAGGGCTCTTCTCTGTGCAGAATCCGGCGGCTTACGAAGTCGCGCGCCTGTTGAACGTGGAAGAAAATATGACCGTCTGGGATGCTTGTGCGGCTCCGGGCGGAAAGTCTGCGCTTCTTGCCGAAGACAATCCGACGGCGAAGATTTTAGCTTCGGATGTTTCAGAAGAACGTTTACGCCCGATGGCCGATTTGACGCGTAGATTGAAGCTTTCGAATGTAGAAGTGCAGACGGTCGATGCGACAAAGTGTGAATTTGTGGACAAGTTTGATAGAGTGTTGCTCGACGTCCCGTGCAGCAACCTGGGCGTTCTTTCCCGCCGTCCAGAAGTCAAGTACCGTTTGACGCAAAGCGATTTGAAGGAACTGCCGAAGCTCCAGTTTGAAATCTTGGAAGCTTCGAGTGCGGCGGTGAAAAAGGGTGGCGAACTCGTTTACGCTACCTGTAGCCCGGACCGTGCCGAGACCGATAAGGTTGTGCAGAAGTTCCTAGAAAAGCATCCCGATTTCGAAAAGAAAGAAGAGATTCGCATCGGCCAGAATGCCTTTGGACTCGATCACTTCTTTGCAGCATCCCTTCGGAGAAAATCATGAAAAAAATTCTCATCACTGTGATGTTTGCTTTGGCAACGCTTTGGGCTGGAGAAGATTCGACGAGTGTCGAATTTGACCATGCCACGCTTGCTATCGAAGGAGGCGCCTTGCATTTGCTGGATGACGCCAATCGGAATTTGGACGATTCCTATTACGGTCTTTTAGAATTGGATTACACGTATTTTCGCAAATGGATCGGCGTTGTACAATTCGGTTATTCGTATTTGACGACGAAGGGCGATGTAGACTATGTAGGCATTCATCAGTTCAGCGGACGTGTTGGCTTGGATTATCCGTTGCCGTTCGTGAAACCGGTGGCTTTGGGCGCAGGCTTTAGCTGTGTGTGGATGCGTGCCGATGATGAAAACGGAGATGTGGCGAATTCGTCGCTTGCGGATAATGAATCGGAATTTGGATTCTATGCTCGTTTGAATTTGCCAATCGTGACTTGGGATGCCTGGCGTGCGGGTGCGAAGATTTATTTTGAAACGATCTGGACGGCGCCTGAAAATTCGGAAACAGCGTGGTTTGGATTTTATCTGCAACGGAATCTTTGGTAGGAGACTCGCATGATCAAGCAAATGAAATTTTGGATGATGCTCGGCACTCTGACGGTGGTTTCCGCTTTTGCAGATGTCGCACCCGAAACCGAAGGCATGCAGGATACGCGTTATGACGGAACCTTCTTGACCGCCTCGCCAACCTTTGTTTATGACCGCAGTTCGCAAATGGGCGGCATTCATTCCGAAAGCGAAGAATGGAGCCCGACGAAGGTGCGAGACCGTCTTTTGTACAACCGTGTTTCAGGGATACCCTCGTGGACGCCGCGTGAACCAAGTGTTTGGATGTCGGTCGGAAACGAAACGGGCGACATGATGTACCAGGACCCGCGTTATGGCGGTTGGGGATCCTGTTGCATTAACGGAACGCCGATGCTCGAAGCGGGATTCCGCTCGAAGTCTTATAGCGGAATTTGGACAACGGCTCGTTATTTTCAGGTAGACCATTATTCGAGTTCGAATGGGAAAGTTCGAAGAAAGATGGTGAAACGGGTGGATTACTCCATTTTTGGCGAAAACCTGCCTTACCAGAGTACCGCTTATGCGGGCGTTGGCTATTCGGTGGGGTCGTTTGACGTATCGCTCCTTGCTGGGCATGAATACCTGTGGATTTTTGCGGAAAGCGGTCGTTGGCTTCCGGTGGAATATAAGCCGAGAGCGGAAGCGCGTTTTGATTCCAAGTATGTGCATGCGAATATGGTTTTTGAAAATGCGGAATATACGATTCTTGCTGGCGAACAGATGGGAAACCGCAAAGAGGTAAACGGCTCGATCAAGCTCGGTGAAGATACTATTGCGCAAAAGAAAAAGCTTTGGAATTTAGGCTTGGGAGTCGCTTTCCGCGCGGTGGATGATAGTGGGGCGATGCCTGTAGGATTGAAGGAGGATTACGTCGTATTCCCGTATCTCGAATATTCTTTGCGCCCCACGGATCGATTGAGCCTTGCAGGCTATGTCGGAACGAGCGGTCGTGAATTCGCGAGCAAGGATAGTGTGAACTTGGAATTTCCGGAGTTTGCTAGTGTGCAGACGAATATCGGTTTCAAGAATCACGTGGCTTCCACGTTGAATCCTTTGAGCGATGATTACGAATATTTTAACTCGGATACGATTCATTTGCGCGTCGATGGCGTGATGCAGTTGCATAGAGCCTATCTCGATTTGAGAAATCGATTTGAATATTTTGGCCTCGGCATGAATTTCTCTGGCTGGTTTGAAAAAGGTGCAGAAACGTTTGACGTGGAATCATTTTCTGTAGATTCGGCGAATACGTATTACGGAAAACAGAGATTCTCTTACCGCACAGGCGATGTGGGTCGTATCGATTCTTGGATTAAGGCGATTTCTGGCGAAGCGGAAGCGGCTTTTTACTATAAGAAAATGTTTACCCTTTCGGCACGTGCAGGCTTTGAACGGATTGACGGCGATGAAGAACGCTTTGAAGTAAATCCGGTTGAAGAATGGCTTACGATTGGGGCAAATTGGAACCTCTGGGATCATTTCCAGGTGAAACACACTTGGGGTTACCGCTCCGACGCTCGGTGGAACCTGCGAACGGAAGTTCCTTATGTGGTAAAGGGAGGCTGGTACTGGGACGCTTCTTTATCCCAGAACTTCCCAGAATACGGCATTACTTTAACGGGAACGATTCTGCACGCAATTGGAGAAACGCGAGTTCTTGTCCCGAATGGCGGATTTGACAGAACGCGTTTTTGGTGCAATATCCTGAAGAAATTCTAAAACTGAAAAGTTAAAAAGCGTCGCTCCGTGCAATGGTGCGGTTGAAGATGACGTGCTTTCCGGTCGGCGGATATTCGAGCGAAGCGATGAGTGTTGCAGCTACCGCTTTGGCGTGGACCGGTCTCCAAAATTCCGGGAAGAAGTGCAGATGCTTCTCGGAAATCTTTTGCAAGAAATTTTCCGCTGCACGATATTCGGAGCGTTTTCCGAGCAGTAAAGACGGTCGAACGATCGTGAGAGAAGGAAATCCGAGCATGCTTAAACCTTCTTCCAAAAGGCCTTTGGTTCGGTTGTAGTGGAATGGTGAATGGGGATTTGCCCCTTGCGCACTGACGACCAAAAAATGTTTCACCTTTTGAACCTTGGAAATTGCCGCTGCGGCGAGCGGAATCTGTAAATCGACATGCTCGCGGGCTTTTTTCGATCCCGCCTTTTTCAAGGTCGTTCCAAGGCAACAGATGACCGCATCCGAAAGAAAAATGTTCTTGTGGAGCTTTAAGTTTTCGAAGTCCATTTCGACGGGATAGCTTTTAGCGCCGACGGGACCTTTTCCGATTTTGCGGACGGGGAGAATAATTTTTTCGACAAAGGAAGATGCTTCCAAAAACTGGAGAACTTCCTTGCCGACGAGTCCTGTGGATCCGAGTAAGGTGACAATCATCTTAGAATTTTACCGTGGGTTTCGAATGGAGGATTGGCGCAGTGGATAAAAAGAAATGGATGCAATGGAATTACGGAAGGCTTCTACTTTGGCAAGGGCTTTTTCGTCGCTTTCGGCGACAATGACCTGGATAAATTCTTCTCCATCGTAGCGGACAAATGATAAAAGTGCAAAGCCCCAAATACATGAAATTGCCCAAAACATGACAGTTTCAAACGAAAACTTGTTTGAAACGAGTTTTTCCATTCACTCTTTCAACATCGCTTCAAAATATAGAGTTTTCAAATGAGGTTTGGATAGGGAAAACGGAAAGATTTTACCGAAAATAGTGTGAGATTCCGCAAAATAATGCAGAATTCGCCGATTTAGAAAACCGATTTTATGGTTTAAGAATTACTTTACAAAAGAAACTATTTCTAGAGAGGTTTTATGAAAATTTCCCATTTTGCAGTAACTGGACTTGTCGCCGTTGGACTTTCCCATGCGACAGTCCATTTCCCGTTTCCGCAGAATTTGGATTATGGGAACGCAAATGCAGCGACGCTAACGGACAAGGCGACTGCGGCGACCCAGTTGCAGACTGCTTTTGATTATTACTACACGACCTTTTACCGTGAAAACGGAGACTACGCCTGTATCCGTGCCGATCCGGGTGATAACCAGTGCTTCTCGGAAGGGATTGGCTACGGCATGCTGATGATGGTTTACTTCAGCAATAACGAAAAGAATTACCAGGCGGAATTCGATAAGCTCTGGGCGCTTTACAAGGCGGCGGAAGACAAGAACGGTTTGATGAACTGGAAAATCGGCAATGCGGACCCGACTCAGGTTTGGGGCGAATACGCGGCGACCGATGCGGAAGTCGATGTGGCGGCCGCCTTGATCATGGCTTCTTACCAATTTGGCGATGAGACGTACTTGTCGGAAGCGAAAACGCTTTTGCAGAATGTGCGCACTTATGAATTTGAAACGAACGGTTTGCATAAGCCAGGCGACAACTGGAACGACAAAAAGAATCCGAGTTATATTTCTCCGGCGTATTATTACCTGTTCGCGGCGGTCGATACGGATGGTGCGGAATTTTGGAATACGACGGCGATGGATGCGAACTATGCGCTTCTCGAAGCGAATTCCGCATCGCATACAACCGGCCTTTTTGACAACTGGACAAATGCAAGTGGTGCCGATTTGGAAAGCATGTACGGCTATGATGCTTCCCGTACTCCGTGGCGTTTGGGACAGGCTTGGTACTGGTTCAGCGATTCGCGTGCCCAGGCATTGCTACAAAAAATGGGAACTTGGGCAAGTACGCAGTCCGCTTCGAATGTGGCAGGTTCGATTTCTGTGAGCGGTACGATGGGCGCTGATCATAACAATACCTTTGTGGCTACGGTAATGACCTCCCTTTCGGCAAGCACGGCTTTTCAGTCGAAGCTCGATGAATATTGGAATGAAGCCGTTTCGACGACAAACAGCGATGCCAATTTGAAATACTTCCAAAAGTCGATGGAAATCTTGAACGGTCTTCTTGTTTCTGGAAACATGCCGAACTTTGCTTCGGGAGCTTTGCCGGTTTCGATTTCCAAGGCTCCGAAGGCGCTTTCTTCGGCGGTCGTGATGCAAGGCAAACAGTTGAACTTGAAGGTTTCGGGTGCGGCACAAGTCAAGCTGTTTAATTTGACAGGTCATGAAGTTTGGAATACGCATGTGGCTGCAGGAACTTCGACGGTTTCTCTTTCGAAAATCCCGAATGGCGTTTATATGGTGCAGATTCGTTCCGGTGAAAAATCGGAAATGCACAAAATTCGTGTCCAATAATTTTTCCGAATAAAAAAGCTTTTTGACGGATTGGAGCAATTCAGTCCGTTTTCTTTTTTAGTCGCTTTAGATTTGAACGTCCTGTGTTTTGATATTCCGGGATTCCTTTCAACGGTTTACATGGATGCCTGGCACGATGAAGGCGGACGTCAGTATTTTTGGAATTTCCTTTTGAAGACGTTGCTGTTCGGAAAATTCAAGATTCGGACGGATTTTTTTGCTGGAACCTTTTCTACATTTGGTGCATGCTTCGTCAAAAGATTTTGAGAACGGAACTCGATAACGGGATTACCGTTCTCACGGATTATATGCCCGGCGCCTATTCGGCGAATGTGGGAGCTTGGATTCCCCGCGGTTCTCGCCATGAAACAGCGGAAACGAACGGGCTTGCGCATTTTTACGAACATCTCGTTTTTAAGGGAACGGAGAAGCGTTCCGCTTTTGAAATTGCGCACACAATCGAAGACCGCGGCGGAAACCTCGAAGCTTATACGACGCGACAGGAAACGGGCTTTTACGCCCAAGTGGTTCGCGAAGATGTGCCTCTTGCCTTGGACGTCATCTCTGACATGCTAATGCACCCGCGTTTCGATTCGAAAGAAATTGAAAAGGAACGCAAAGTCATCATCGAAGAAGTGCACAGCTACGACGATATTGCCGAGGAATGCGTGGGAGACCTCTTCAACGCGATCCATTACAAGGGCTGCGGCTTGGAATTTCCGATTGCGGGAACGGTCAAGACCGTAAAAGGTTTAACGCGAACCGACCTGCTTGAATATGAACGACAGGTTCTGGAAGATTTGCCGCTCACGGTGTGCGCAGCCGGTAAAGTCGATCACGAAAAATTCGTAGAACTGGTGCAGCAATATTTTGAAGCGAAAAAATCTGCCAAGAAACCTTTTGCAAATCCGTACAAGGCGAACGCCCTTCAAAAGACAAAGACCAAAAAGGAACTGAGCCAGTCAAATCTTTTTTGGGGAACGAGCTTTGACTTTGCAGACGGGAATATGGATTTTTTAAGAGCACTCGGTCTTTTCAATGTCGCTTTTGGTGCCGACATGGGTTCGCGCCTTTTCCAAAAGGTGCGTGAAGAACGCGGCCTCGCTTATTCCGTCTATTCGATGACGGACGTTTTCAAGGATACACTTGGCTGGGGCGTTTCGCTTGCGACCGCTCCGCATAAAATGAACGTAGCCCTTTCCATTGCACAGAAGGAATTTCAAAACTTTTTGCAGAACGGATTTGAAAAGGGTGAACTCGAACGCACCAAGATGAATGTAATCGGTGGCCTTCGCATTGCTGCGGACAGCTGTGAAAAACGTTTAATGCGCCTCGCCGATCAGAGCTTGCATTTGGGAACTGTCTATTCGATGGTGGAAACCGAGGCGCAGGTAAAGGCTTTTTCGGAAGAACGTATAGTGGAACTTTTGCGCGAAGCGTTTAAGGACGCTCCGTTTGCGACGGCGATTGTGAAACCGGCGAAAAAATAAAGAGGAATGTATGAAACAGAATTTGATAGGCCCGGTGGGCATCCTCGGATTTGGTGTCGAAGGCAAGAGCACTTTGAATTACCTGCTGCGAAACGGCATCAAGGACATTGTAGTGATGGACAAAAATCCGGTGGAACTTCCTGAACTTCCGTCCGATGCAAAGGTGCAAACCTTTGACGGTGAAAAGTATATGGAAGGTCTCAATAACTGCGTGACTGTCGTGCGTTCTGCAGGCGTTTACCCGATGCAGCAGGAACTTTTCCACTTCCAGATGAACGGTGGCGTGATCACGAGCCAAATCGAAATCTTCCTTGCGGAAACGAATTCGAGGTCGGTCGTTGGTGTAACGGGTACGCTTGGCAAAGGCAGTACGGTCAGCATGATTCGCCATGCTTTGAATGCTTGCAAAATTCCTTGCGTCATCGGCGGAAACTTTGGCGTGCCGGCTCTCGATCTTTTGGAGGATGATTCCGCAGACCGTGTTTCGATTCTCGAACTTTCGTCGTTCCAGCTGATGACGCTTCCGACGTCACCGCATGTGGGCATTGTACTGCGCGTTTCGACGGAACACTTGGACTGGCACAAGTCCGTGGAAGAATATCGCGACGCAAAGGCAAATCTGGTGCGTTGGCAAAAACGGACCGATTACTGCGTGTACATCCAGGATGCGGCGCCTTCTGCTGCGATTGCTCGTGAAAGCGGAGCGCAGAAACTTTCTTACGGCTCCAAGGATGCGGATGCGGTCTTTACCCCGGATTCTCTTTCGATCGACGGTTATACGCTCAAACTTTCGGATTGCAAAATCCGCGGTGCTTATCAGCTTGAAAATATGGCGGCGGCGCTCCTTGCTGTGAAGGCTCTTGGCGCGGATGTTGCCACTGCCTTGCAGTCGCTTAAGTCTTATGAAGCTTTGCAGTTCCGCATGGAATTCAAGGGCGAAAAACGCGGCATTGAATTTTACAATGACTCTTACGCGACCCGCCCGGATGCGACGATGGCTGCGGTCAGGAGCATGAAACGCCCGTTCTCTTTGATCCTTGGCGGATCGGAAAAAAATGCGGACTTTACGGAACTTTCAAATCTCCTTGCGACGCTTCCGAATTTGAAGAAAATTTCTTTGATCGGAGCAACGGCAAAACGCATGCTCGAATCGTTAAAGCTCGCCGGTGTTTCGGTGCCAAAGCAGATTTTCCCGGGCCTCGATGAAGCCTTTGCAGACGCCTGCTCTCTTGGAAAAGGTTCCGCAGTGCTTCTTTCCCCGGCTTGCGCAAGCTTTGGACTTTTTAAGAATTACAAGGTGCGCGGCCAATGTTTTGACGCCTTGGTTGAAAAATTCTAAAACGTTTAATGCTCCATCAGCATAAGGTTCTTTTGAATGAGCTCCAAAATGCGGAGTAAAGCCGAGAACATAAGGCTCGTTATCGCTGAACGCAGATCCATAAGTCGCATGATCGCTGGAATAAAGCAGGTTCACCTTGTCGACGTACACATCGCTGCCGGAGAAGGCAAGGTTGAAACGATTTCGACGGAACTGCTGGATTCGCTGCTCGAAGAGGATTCTTTATCGCTTGCAAGATAATCTTTGACGGAAATGTGCGTCTAGGCTCCGAGATCGTAGCCGCTTTCGGTAATCTGGCTTGCGCTGATGGCGGTTTCCTGTGGGTTAATAGAAAATGGAATGCTGGAAATTGAGGATGCCCTAAAAACGGTGGATATTTTTGTAAACGGGGAAGTTGAAATAGGATTTGCACATTTTCGTTCCGGAATTTATTTAGGTATAGAGTAAAATTTCGAGAATATAGAGGAGATTTTATGTTGAATGTTCAGAATCGTTGGTGCTTGATTACAGGCGCTTCGCGTGGTGTAGGTCGTGAAATTGCAAAAAAAATGGCTTCGCTCGGTGCAAATTTGATTTTGCAGAGCCGTTGTCGCAAGCATTCTGAAGAAACCGCAAAAATTGTCCGCGAAATGGGCATACAGGCTCTTTCGGTAGAATGCGTTTTGGAAGATGCCAAGTCTGTGGCGGCTATGCTTTCGGAAATCGATTCGACGAGTTTGAACGTGGAATTGGTTTTTAACAATGCCGGTTTGATGAGCCAATATTTTGTCGATTATACGTCGAATACGCTTGAAGATTTCCACCAGGCAATGGCGGTGAATTTTTATGCTCCGATCCAGATTGCTTATCACTTTTTGCCGAAGATGATTCAGAACGGTTTTGGTCGTATGCAGCTTACGACGAGCGGTATTGCAAATGAACCGGAACTCGCCGCTTATGCTTGTGCAAAGGCCGCCTTGACCAAGTTTGTGAAGGATTTTGCTTGCAAATTGAACGGAACCGATGTGATGATGAACGTGATGGATCCGGGTTGGCTCCGCACGGATCTCGGCGGTCCAAAGGCGCCGAATGCTGTTGAATCGGTTATTCCGGGAGCACTTGTCGGTGTCCTGCTTGAAGATAAGAAGAGCGGTCGCTGGTTCAGTGCACAGGATTACGTCGATATGGACGTCGAATCTGCGGTGAAAAAAGCGGAATCCGTCGAATAATGATGCGACGGAAGCGGAAAACTTCTGAACTGTTCCGCAAAGTGTTTTGCGGTCAAAAGATTTGGCACAAATTACGGTGAATTACCGCACAGGAACGCGTGATGTCTGGAGTCTAGCGGCTATGGATTTGACCCAGGGAGAATCGTTGTTCTTTTTTACAACAAAAAGTCGGTGAGGGCTCTAGGAAAAATCAAACTTCCAAAATAATTTTATCATTACCTTCAAAGACAAAAACTTGAAAAGGATTAGGTGATGAGAAAAATGAACTTTTGGAAAGCGGCCGTTTTGGGATCGGCTCTTCTTTGTGGAACGGATGCTTTTGCAGCAGACAGTACTCTGAGCGAACTTGCCGCTGCGCGTGGACGTTTTGTCGGCTCCATTTTGAACTCGGAATGGTTCAACAACAGTCTTGGCAGTGATGCGACGATTTATGAATCGACGCACAAGGCGAACTTCAACATTGTCGTTGCAGAAAACGAAATGAAGTTCGATGCGACGGAACCGAGCCGTGGTAGCTTTAGCTTTACCAAGGGCGATAAGCTCATGGCTTATGCGGCGGCGAACGGTATGCAGGTTCGCGGTCATGCTCTTGCCTGGCATAGCCAGGTGCCGAGTTGGGTCAGCACTTTGGCGCAGCAGGTTGAAAGCGCGGGCGGCAGCGCACGCGATACGCTTTTGAGCGTTTTGAAAACCCACATCGACAGCGTCGTTGGTCATTACAAAGGCAAGATCCGCGAATGGGACGTGGTGAACGAAGCGATTAATGATAACGGCACGCATGGCTGGCGTTCGGAAGGTTCCGTTTGGTACCAGTACATAGGCCGTGACTTTATCGACTCCGCTTTTGTCTGGGCGCACAAGGCGGATCCGGATGCAAAGCTCTATTACAACGATTACGCTCTCGAATGGGGCATGGGCACGGGCACCAAGGCGCAGTTCGCCTATGACTCAATTGCGGTCCGTTTAAAGAATGCAGGCATTTACATCACGGGTATCGGCACGCAGACCCATATCCAGAATACGCATACTTCGACGCCGTCGAACCTTCGCACGCTTGCTTCTAAGCTAAAGAGCATCGGCATGACCATGCAGATTACGGAACTCGATATTGGATTTGCACTGGGAACGGCGATTTCCGATGCGGATTATGCGGCTCAGGGCCATCTGTACCGCCAGTTCATGGACCTATTCCTAGAAGCGGAAAACATGGAAGCCTTTGTGATTTGGGGCTTTAGCGACAAGTACAGCTGGCTCAAGGATCAGAGTAAGTACAACGGTTTGATTTTTGACTCAAGCTTTGCAAAGAAGCCGGCTTACGATAGCCTCGTCGCTTCCTTGAAGGCGCACGACGCTTCGACCGTGACCGCTGCCGGAAGTGTGGATCCGGTGGAATGGGAAAGCGGCAGTACCTTTGGCAAAGCGACCTATGTGATTGTGGATTATACAACGGCTGGCGCTGAATCGGTGGGTAGCTGGAATGGCGACGTGGCTGCGGGCTTGCCTAGCTTTGTTTCGACCGCTCTCGATGGAGTGACGGGCTATATGGATGTTCCGCTTGCGGGTTGCGATCAGAGCGAAGAATCTTGCGGCTACCAGCATGCAATTTACACGCTTCCGGATGACGCTGTGTCGAAGAATGTGCTTGCCAAGTGCGAAAACCTGCTCATTACGATGCGTGGCAAGACAGAAACGAACTATGTGAATGTGGGCGTGAACTCTCCGTGGTTCAGCTTGCAGTATGGTCGTGCAGCTGAAGTCGGCTCTTGGAGCGAAGCGACTGTGGACTTGCAAGCGGTGCGTGATTCTGCGGCTGCTCCGACACAACTTACCTTTAACAGCAACGGAAGTGGCGTCTACGTTACGAAAATCGCCGCTGTCGGCTGTCCGGATGACCTTTCTCCAATCCAGAAAGTTTCCAAGCGTTCGAACCTTGGCATGAGCTTTGCAAACAAGAATCTTTATGTGAACGGCACAGACCGCGCGAAGGTGGAACTTTTCGATATGCAGGGCCGTCCGGTGTTGAAGGCTCTAAATGTGAACGGCTCCGTTTCGCTGCAGGGCGTTGCTAACGGTCTCTACGTGGTCCGCGTTTCGACAGGTTCAGTCTCCTTGATGAAGCGAATTGTGATTCAGTAAGCTGATATCCCAATTTCCTCGTGGGCTTTTCGGTTTCCGCCGAAAAGCCTTTTTTTCTACAAAAAGATCATTTCTGTCAACTTTGGGTTTTTACCATTTAAAATTCCCACATTTTTGTCTATATTGTGCCAAGTTTAAGCTTTTGCGAGATTGAGAAGTAAATGAACGCGATGACGAATACCATGCGCAAGTTCACCGGTGGCAAACATTCCACCGCGGTCGTTTCTATTTCTTCCATTTGCAAAACCTTTGATTGTTGTTTTTTGAATGTCGGGCCTTTGGGTTCGACATTTTTTTTGCGTGCAGGATTTTAACTAATGGAGACAAGAAATATGAAGATTGAAGGCATCGACAAAGTCCTTATCATCGGTTCTGGCCCGATCGTAATCGGCCAGGCTTGCGAATTCGACTACTCTGGCACCCAGGCCTGTAAGGCTCTGCGCGAACAGGGTTACAAGATCGTGCTCGTGAACTCCAACCCGGCTACCATCATGACCGACCCGGTCATGGCCGATGCCACCTACATCGAACCGCTGAACGTCGCCCGCCTCACTCAGATTATCGAAAAGGAACGCCCGCAGGCTCTCCTCCCGAACTTGGGCGGTCAGACTGGCCTGAACCTCGCCTCAGCACTCAGCAAGGCCGGCGTGCTGGACAAGTACGGCGTGAAGGTCATCGGTGTAAACCTCGATGCTATCGAACGCGGCGAAGACCGTGAAATCTTCAAGGAAACCATGCAGAAGCTCGGCATCGACACCCCGCGCTCCGGCATTTGC